>CAJWZW010000026.1 GCA_913050565.1 uncultured Synechococcus sp. | reverse complement strand
TCCGCAATGAGCACCTGGTGAAGATGAAGGATGAGGCGATCGTCTGCAACATCGGCCATTTCGACAACGAGATCGATGTCGCTTCTCTGAAGGAGTACGAGTGGGAGAACATCAAGCCGCAGGTTGACCACATCACCCTGCCAAGCGGCAACAAGATCATTCTTCTTGCAGAGGGTCGTCTGGTGAATCTGGGCTGTGCCACCGGCCACCCCAGCTTCGTGATGAGCAATTCCTTCACCAATCAGGTGCTGGCTCAGATCGAGCTGTTCACCAAAGGCAACGAGTACGGCAAAGAGGTTTATGTGCTGCCCAAGCACCTCGATGAAATGGTGGCCCGTCTCCACCTCGGCCGGATCGGCGCGAAGCTCACCGAGCTGAGCAAGGACCAGGCTGACTACATCAATGTGCCTGTACAGGGTCCCTACAAGCCCGATCACTACCGCTATTGAGCGAGTCCGCTTTCAGCCAGGTCGCATTCAGCCAGGTCGCTTCGGTGGCCTGGCTTTTTTGATGTCCACTGATTTCAGTGCTGGCGTACCCGTCAGTGGGTCATCAAACGTTTTCGCACCTGCGCGTCATCCCTGTCCCGTCATGGAAGACTTGCCCGGTCTTCCACAGTGCTCATGGGGCTCACCGAACTTGTCACCCAGCTGCCTGAGCTCATCGGTCAGGCGGTGGAAGCCAACCAGTGGCTTGGTTACACCGCCATCTTCGCGGCGATGTTCCTGGAAAATCTGTTTCCACCCATCCCCTCGGAGCTGATCATGCCCCTGGGCGGGTTTTATGTGCAGCAGGGACAGCTGGAGCTGGTGCCGGTGGTGCTGGCGGGTCTGCTGGGAACTGTGATCGGAGCCCTTCCCTGGTATGGAATCGGCCGGCTCATCAATGAGGAACGGATCGAGCAATGGCTTGGGGCCCATGGACGCTGGATCGGCATCAGCCCGGCTGAGCTGGCCCGCAGTCGGCGCTGGTTCAGTCGCTACGGCACAGCACTGGTGTTCTGGGGCCGCCTGGTTCCTGGAATCCGCACGCTGATTTCCGTGCCCGCGGGCATCGAGATGATGCCGATGTCGCCATTTCTGCTCTGGACCACGGCTGGCAGCTTGATCTGGACCCTGCTGCTCACCGTTGCCGGCATGGTGCTGGGTGAGGGCTACAGCAATGTTGAGCTCTGGATCGAGCCTGTCTCCAAGGTCGTGAAAGTGACTCTGGTGGTGGCGGTACTCGCCGGCGGTGTCTGGCTGGCCCTGCGCATCTGGCGCCGACGTCAGTCGACAGACTGAACGCCGGCTGTGGGTTCGTTCTCAGAACGGGATTTCCTCGTCCGAGGCCTGACCTCCGAAGCTTCCTGCAGCTTCCTGGTTGTCGCGCTTGGAACCAAGCAGTTCCAATCGGTCCACCCTCACCACAGGCTTGCTGCGCTCCTCTCCGCTGGCTCGATCGGTCCAGCGATCCAGCTTCATGCTGCCGATGATGCCGAGTAACGAACCCTTCTTCACGTAGTCAGCGGCGACCTGGGCCTGTTTGCCCCAGATCTCGAGGTTGAACCAGTCCGGCTCGTCGTCGCGGCTGCGGCGGTTCACGGCCATGGTCAAGTTCGCGACCATGCTTCCGGATTCGAAGTAGCGCACTTCAGGGTCTCGTCCGGCTCGGCCGACGAGGGTGACGGAATTCACTCCCATGGATTCTTCTCCTGCTTGATGGGTTTCATGATGCGCCACGGTTGAGGTGGCTGCTTCAAAGGAGTTCCACCCGGTCTGCCGGACGTAACAGGCAACCCCAAACTTCGCCCCTATGATTCGCCGGTCTGAGGCCTGGGGTCTGTGCTGTTTCGTCGTTTTCAGCTGTCACGCGACATCGGCATTGACCTTGGAACAGCCAACACCCTGATTTACGTTTCCGGTCGAGGAATTGTGCTCCAGGAGCCCTCGGTCGTGGCTCTTGACCTCGAGCGGGGCAGCACCCTCGCCGTGGGCGATGAAGCCAAATTGATGCTGGGTCGCACGCCGGGCAACATCCGTGCGGTGCGTCCTCTGCGGGATGGAGTCATCGCTGACTTCGATGCCGCTGAGCAGATGCTCAAGACTTTCATCACCAAAGGGAATGAGGGGCGTGGAATCATTGCTCCGCGGCTGGTTGTCGGAATTCCGAGCGGTGTGACCGGTGTTGAGCGCCGCGCCGTGCGGGAAGCCGGCATGGCTGGTGCCCGCGAGGTTCACCTCATTGATGAACCTGTTGCAGCGGCCATTGGTGCCGGTCTGCCGGTGACTGAACCTGTCGGCACGATGATCGTTGACATCGGCGGCGGAACAACCGAGGTGGCTGTGCTCAGCCTTGGCGGCACGGTGCTGAGTGAATCCGTTCGTGTGGCTGGTGATGAGATCAGCGATTCGATCAGTGTCTATCTGAAGAAGGTGCACAACATGGTCGTGGGCGAGCGCACCGCGGAGGAAATCAAGATCCGCATCGGTTCGGCCTTCCCTGATGACGACTTCGACCAGCAGTCCATGGATGTTCGCGGCCTGCACCTGCTTTCCGGACTTCCTCGCACGATCAACCTCAAAGCCGGGGACCTTCGCGAAGCCATCGCTGAGCCCCTCAATGTGATTGTCGAAGCGGTGAAGCGCACGCTTGAACGCACTCCGCCCGAGCTGGCAGCCGACATCGTCGATCGCGGAATCATGCTTGCTGGCGGCGGTGCTCTGGTGCGGGGCATCAGTGACCTGATCAGCCATGAGACAGGGATCTTTGTGCACATCGCTGAAGATCCGCTGCTGTGTGTCGTCAACGGATGCGGTCAGGTCCTGGAGGATTGGAAGAGGCTTCAGCGGGTGGTGGATACTCCTGAATTCGTTCGCGCTGCCGCTGGCGTCTGACGGGATGGCGCCGTCGCTTCGGCCTGGAACAAATCGCTGGCAGGTTTTCGGGAGGCTGGCTCCCTGGCTCCTGCTGATGACGGGTTTGTTGCTGGTGCGATTCAGCAAGGGCGCCGGTTTTGTTGATGCCTATGCCCTGCTGACACGCCCGTTCTGGCCGGGTTCGGCGCAGCGGGAGTGGGTGGCGACAGCCGCTGATCTGGAGCAACGTGCTCGCCTCAGCCTGCTGGAGCAGGACAACCAGAGACTGCGTGAACTGCTGGATCTTCAGCAACGCGGTGAGACTCGTCGGGATGTTGCTGCAGCGGTGATTTCCCGACGTCCCCGGGACTGGTGGCAGCAGCTTGAGCTCAGCCGCGGCGGCCTTGATGGAATTGCCAAGGACGATGCCGTTCTCGGCCCAGGGGGGCTGCTGGGTCGGGTGGCGAGCGTCACGCCCGCCACGTCGCGGGTCAAGTTGCTGACGGCCCCTGGTCATTCCATCGGCGTCTGGTTGCCTCGGTCCCGCCAGCACGGCCTCCTGGTCGGCACAGGAGCCACCCGGCCGGAGCTGCGATTCATCATCCGCGATCCGGATGTTCGCCCGGGCGATCTGGTGAGCACCTCACCTGCAAGCACGTTGTTGCCTCCGAATCTTCCTGTGGCGGTGGTGCAGTCGGTGGATCTCCAGGCCGTGCCGTCGTCCACGGCGGTGGTGCAGCTGATCGCTGCTCCGGAAGCCATCGACTGGGTTCAGGTGCGCACCCGCTGAGATGAACCGCCTGCACCGCCAGCCGATCTGTGTCGCTTCCGCGTTGATGGTGCCGATGGCCATTCTGGCGACGCCGCCCTGGTTCGGCCTTGATGGGGTTCCGCCCTGCTGGGTGGTGTTGTGGCTTTTGCCCTGGGCCCTGGTGGATGGCCCCGTCTCCGGGGCGTTGGCCGGTTTGGCTCTCGGATTGGTGCTCGATGGATTGACTCTGGATGGACTCACCCAGGTGCCGGGCCTGCTCGTCCTTGGCTGGTGGTGGGGTCGTCTCGGCCGTCGTGCCTCTCCGGTTCAGCGCAGTTTCAATCTCGGCTTGCTGGCTTTGCTCGGGACGGGAGTGCTGGGGCTGACGATGATGCTGCAGCTGCTGATCCGTGGGGGAGGCGTGCTCGAGCCTTCAGTGCAGGCGTGGGGATTCCACACCCTTCTTTGTCAGATCCTGGTGACGGGAGTTCTGGCTCCGATGCTCGTGTCATTTCAACTGCTCATCTGGCGGCGCAGGGTGCCGCAATGAGGCGTCGCGAGCTGCTGCGACGAAGCCTGGCAGCGGGCCTGACCGCAGGTCTGGCGGCCTGTGCTCGCTCCGTCAACAGGGATGCGTTGGATCTTTGGACGCTGCAGCTGGCACCGAAATTCAATGCCTATTTCGCCGATGTCCTCGCGCGTTGGAGGCAGTTGGAGCCCGCGGCTGCTGTGCGCTGGACGGATCTTCCCTGGGGGTCGGTGGAGCGGAAGTTGCTGGCGGCTGTTTTTGCTCGCACCGCGCCGGATCTGGTCAATCTCAATCCACCCTTTGCCGCCAATCTGGCCAGCAAAGGTGGATTGACGGACCTCGCACCTCTTCTGCCGGATGGGGTCTCCGGCCGTTATCTCCCCTCGGTCTGGGCCGCCTGCAGAGATCCCGATGCCGGTCAGATCGCCGTGCCCTGGTACCTCACGGTGCGCCTGAGCCTGGTGAATCGGCAGTTGCTCGATGCAGCCGGTGTTGTGGCCCCTCCCGTTCGATGGGAGCAGGTTCCGGCGTTTGCCCGCAGGATCCGTGAGCGCACCGGTCGCTACGGGCTTTTCGTCACGGCGGTTCCCGATGATTCCGCCGAACTCCTGGAAAGCCTGGTGCAGATGGGGGTGACGTTGCTGGATGCCCAGCGTCGTGCGGCCTTCGCGACGGAAGCCGGCCGTCAGGCCTTCCGCTTCTGGACTGATCTGTACCGCGACGGTCTGTTGCCACGGGAAGTGGTGAGTCAGGGACAGCGCCGGGCCATTGAGTTGTTTCAGAGCGGTGACCTTGCCCTTGCCGCCACGGGTGCGGAGTTTCTGCGCAGCATCCAGACCAACGCCCCGGGAGTGGCGGCTGTGACTGAATCGCATCCGCCACTCACCGGAGCAGATGAACGGGCCAATGTGGCTCTGATGACCCTGGCGGTACCGAGGCAGAGTTTGCGGCGCCCTGAGGCGCTGAAGCTGGCGCTTTACCTCACCAATGCTGAGCAGCAGGCGCGCTTCGCGACCGAAGCACGGGTCTTGCCTTCATCCCTCGAAGCCCTGGCTTTGATTCGCCGAGAGCTCGACAACGAGCAGCCGGCCACAGCCGCGGAGCAACAGATCCGCCAGGCCCGCCTCTTATCAGCTCAGGTCCTGGAGAGAGCGGACGTTCTGGTGCCGGCATCGCCTGGAATCAAACGCCTCCAGTCGATCATTTACACCCAGCTGCAGCGCGCGATGCTGGGTCAGCTGGACAGTGACCAGGCACTGCAGCAAGCGGCCCACGAGTGGAACCGTTACTCCGAATCGCGATGGCCGTAACGAACGGTCGATTATTAAGACAATCCGAAAACAATGCCGGGTGAGTGTTGTTTTTGAGCGGTCAGGAAGTTCTGAACTGTATGGTTTCAACCTGTTAAGCCAGGACCATGGTCGGGGATCTCCCTATCCAACCCAAGGCCACGGTTCTGGTGGTGGACGACGAAGCTGCTGTCCGCCGTGTCCTGGTGATGCGTCTGCAGCTTGCGGGCTACACGGTTATCTGCGCTGAAGACGGAGAGCAGGCCCTGGAGCTGTTCCACAAGGAAGCGCCGGATCTGGTGGTGCTCGATGTGATGCTCCCGAAGCTTGATGGCTTTGCTGTATGCCGACGCCTCAGAGCTGAATCCTGCGTCCCGATCATCTTCCTATCAGCGGTTGATGCCATCTCCGAAAAGGTGGCTGGACTCGATCTCGGCGCTGACGACTACCTGCCCAAGCCGTTCAGCCCGAAAGAGCTGGAAGCTCGGATTGCCACCATTCTGCGCAGGGTCGGTCGAGGCAATGCGGAAGTTGAAAGCCGAGAGGTGCCCTCCGGACAGGGCGTTCTGTTGCTCGGTGATCTGGTGGTTGACACCAACCGTCGTCAGGTGACTCGCGGCGCGGAGAGAATCAACCTCACCTATACCGAGTTCAGCCTCCTGGAACTGTTGTTCCGAGATCCCGGTCGGGTCGTCCCTCGGGCTGAAATTCTTGAGCAGCTCTGGGGTTATCCACCCAGGCGAGCGGCGGACCTTCGCGTCGTTGACGTGTATGTGGCTCGGTTGCGGGGCAAACTTGAACCCGACCCTCGCAATCCGGAGATGATTCTCACTGTGCGAGGCATCGGCTATGCCTCCCAGCGCATGGGAGAAACGGCTGCGACCGGTTGATGGAACCACGGGCGGGCAGGATGGCGCGCGATTGCCTCTGCTGCCTTGTCTGAGCTGCGCGATACACGACTGGAGAAGGCCAGGTCTCTTGCTGAACTGGGACAGGGCCCTTACGCCCTGAATTTTGATGCCAGCCATCGCATGGCTGCCTTGCAGGAGGACCACGCTGATCTCCCCAAGGGAGAGGAACGTGAGGTGAGCGTGGCGGTCGCCGGCCGTGTGATGACCCGGCGCGTGATGGGCAAGCTGGCTTTCTTCACCCTGGCGGATGAGACCGGAACCATCCAGCTGTTCCTCGACAAGGCGGGCCTTGAGGCGCAACAGGAGGGCTGGTTCAAACAGATCACGACTTTGGTGGACAGCGGCGACTGGTTGGGCGTCCGCGGGATCCTGCGTCGTACCGACCGCGGTGAACTGTCGGTGAAGGTGAGCGACTGGTGCATGCTGACCAAGAGCCTGCAGCCCCTGCCGGACAAGTGGCATGGTCTCGCCGATGTGGAAAAGCGCTACCGCCAGCGCTATCTCGATCTTGTGGTGTCACCCGACACCCGCGACACCTTCCGTCGCCGGGCTCGATTGGTGAGCGGCATTCGTCGCTGGCTGGATGACCGTGACTTTCTTGAGATTGAAACCCCGGTTCTGCAGAGCCAGCCTGGAGGCGCGGATGCCCGGCCGTTCGAAACCCATCACAACGCTCTCGATCTGCCGCTCACGCTGCGCATCGCCACAGAACTGCACCTGAAGCGTCTCGTGGTCGGTGGCTTTGAGCGCGTTTATGAGCTGGGACGGATTTTTCGCAATGAAGGCGTCAGCACCCGCCACAACCCTGAGTTCACTTCGGTTGAGATCTATCAGGCCTACACCGATTACATCGGGATGATGGACCTCACCGAGCAGATGTTGAGCTCCGTCTGCCAGGAGGTTTGCGGCAGCACCCTGATCACCTACCAGGGCACGGAGATCAACCTCGCTCCACCCTGGCGGCGGGCCACCATGCATGAGCTCGTTGAAGACGCCACAGGGCTCGATTTCACCCGTTTCGCCAGCCGTGAGGAGGCCGCTGCAGCAATGACGGCAAAGGGTCTGCATGCTCCTGAACTGGCTGACTCAGTGGGGCGACTGCTGAATGAAGCCTTCGAGCAAGCGGTGGAATCCACATTGATCCAACCCACCTTCGTGACGGATTATCCGGTGGAGATTTCTCCCCTGGCGCGGCCTCATCGCAGCAAGCCCGGTCTGGTGGAACGCTTCGAGCTGTTCATCGTGGGCCGTGAGCATGGCAATGCCTTCAGTGAGCTCACCGATCCAGTGGATCAACGTCAACGGCTGGAGGCCCAGCAGGCTCGCAAGGCGGCCGGAGACCTGGAGGCACAGGGTCTTGATGAGGATTTCGTCAATGCACTTGAGTTGGGAATGCCGCCCACCGGAGGTCTGGGCATTGGTATTGATCGCCTGGTCATGCTGCTGACCGACAGTCCTTCGATCCGCGATGTGATCGCTTTTCCGCTGCTTCGTCCGGAGTCCCGCGGAGCTGATTCCCTCGCAGTGGAATAATGGTGTCAGTGGCAAAGTCCAATCCCCATGAGTGGTGAACGCGTCGGGTTCCGCTTCAAGCACGCTGATGCTGTGGTCAAGCGCAATCCCCAGGGCCGTTCCCGCCGGGGATGGGTGATGGAGCCGGTCGAGCAGACCACCAGCCGCGGCACCAAGATGCCGGCCTACCGAATCCGCTGGCGTGACAGCGAGCGCCCTGAGATCGTGCTGCAGCACATGCTGATCGCTGATCCGGACCCCACTCCTCCGCCCGAGGGTGTCAGCCTGGAACCACCGGCGCCGAAGGCCTGAGTTCAGCTCAGACCAGCCTGGCGGCGCAGTTCTTCCAGTTCCTGCTCTGCTTCAAACAGAGCCCAGTCCTGATTCAGGTTGCTGCGGTTCTTTTTTTGCTGTCTGATCTCCAGAAGCTGGGCGTCCACTTCGTTGAACCGACGCCCCAGAGACGCCAGATCGTTCCACAGCTCATGCCCCTGATTCATCAGTTCGGTGCGGTGCTGTTCAGCCCTTTCCGCGAGATCTGAAGCCCCTGCTGCCCGGGCTCTGTGGCTCCGATCGCTCCAAGCTTTGATCTCTTGAGCCAGAGACAGAAGCTGACGTCGCTGTTCGCGGGCCTCCTCAGCCAGTTGTTGGCGTTGTCGCTGCAGAGCATCAACACGGTCGCGTTGATGCTGTTCTTCGAACAAACCTCCCTGAACGGGATTGCTGCGTAGAAAGGCAGACAGCCTCTGGTCCAGTTCCTGTTCCAGCTGGTCCAGCCAGGTCATGATCCCGATGCAGGAATGGTCTGGACTCAGTCTGCCGGCAGCAGCAGATGAAGAGAGACCTGGTCCTTGTCATCGTGCCAGCGTTGCTGAATCCTCCAGCCCGCTCGCCGTGCCAGCTCCTCAGCCGCGGCAGGGCTGTATTTCACGCTGTGTTCCGTGATCCAGGCCTCATCAGCATCGAACTGCCAGCGCTGCCCGGCCAGGGTGATGGTCTGAGGGCGTTCACTGACGAGAGCCATCTCAATCCTGCTCTGGGAGCTTTGCCAACGTGCCCGGTAATGGAAGCGATCAGGGTTGATGTCCCCCTGCAGTTCCCGGTTGAGCCGCGTCAGCAGATTGCGTGCAAAGGCGGCGGAAACACCCGCCGCATCGTCGTAGGCCGCCTCCAGCTGCGTGGGACAACGGGGCTGATCCAGCCCCAACAGCAGCGGACCGTTGTTGAGCAGTCGTCGGAAGCGTTGCAGCAGGGCCACAGCACTGTCCCCGCTGAAATTGCCAAGGGAGCTGCCGGGGAAAAAGCCGATGCGACGTCGCCCGTCCAACAGAGGATGAAGCGGAAGGTCCGTCAGCTGGCTGTGATCGCAGCAGATGCCCAGCATCGTGGTCTGCGGATGCGATTGGCCCAGACCTTCAAGGGCATCGCGCAACGCGCTGCGGCTGATGTCGAGAGCCACGAACAGATCGCTGCGGAGAGCCTTCAGCAGAGGCGAAACCTTGCGGGCATTCCCGATCCCGAATTCCACCATCACCCCGGATCCCAAGGCCGCGGCGATGGATGAAGCCTGTTCGTTCAGCAGGGCGATTTCGGTTCGCGTCAGGCTGTATTCCGGCTGCTGGCAGATGGAAGCGAACAGCCGCGATCCTTCGCTGTCGTAAAGGAGCCAGGCCGGCAGCTGTCGGGGCGTTGCAGTCATCCCCTCCCGCACCAACTGCTCCAGGTCGGCCTGGGCTGGATGAAGGTCAAGCAGTTCGACGTTCATCGGGCCAGGCGGATTCCGCTTCCCATCCAGCGGCTCGCCGGGGGAAAGAAGTTCCGGTAGCTGTCCCGTGCATGGCCGGTCGGTGTCATCCAACAGCTTCCCCGGAGCACGAATTGTGAGCTCATGAACTTGCCGTTGTATTCCCCGATGGCACCGGGGGCCGGAGTGAAACCCGGATAGGGCCGATACGGGGTGGAGGTCCACTGCCACAGGGCACCGTGCGCGTGTCGCAGATCTTCGTTGTGGATGCAGCGGGCCTGTTCCCATTCCGCCTCACTCGGCAGACGCGCGTCGCTCCAGCGGGCAAAGGCGTCAGCTTCGAACCAGCTCACATGGCGAACCGGACTGTTCTGTTGCCTGGGACGTCGTCCCGCCAGGGTGAATTCCTCGCCGTCGCCGCGCCAGTGGCGAGGAGCTTCCCATCCGTTCCGCTGACAACAGCTCCATCCTTCGCTCATCCAGAGCTCAGGACGGTGATACCCCCCGTCAGCAATGAATTGTTCGTAGTCGCCGTTGGTCACCAGATCGCTCTGCAGCTCGAAGCCATCCAGCCACACCCGGTGACGCGGTGATTCGTTATCGAAGTGGAAGCCTTCGCCCCGGTGGCCGATCTCCACCAGTCCCTCACTGCAGCTGAGCCATCGGCGCTCTTCCACCGCCGTTGTCAGGTCCGCCTTGGTGTCGTAGCAGGGTTCGAGAGGCTGCCGGCTGAACCCGTCCAGCAGATCCATCAGCAGCAGTTCCTGGTGTTGCTGCTCGTGCTGAAGGCCGAGTTCCACCAGCTGGATCAGTTCGCTGGATGGGGTTTCCAGCAATCGGCGCAGGCCCTCGTCGACCCGGTGACGCCAGTCCAGGATGGCTCCGATTCCAGGTCGGCTGAGCAGGCCGCGTTCAGGGCGGGGGTGCCGCTCACCGACAGCGTCGTAATACGAGTTGAACTGATAGCTCCAGCGCGGGTCGCAGGCCTGATGACCTGTGAGGAATGGCTGCAGCAGAAAGGTTTCGAAGAACCAGGTGGTGTGGGCCAGATGCCATTTCGGAGGGCTGGCGTCGGCCATGCCCTGCAGGCTCAGATCTTCCGGCTCCAACGGGTGGATCAGCGCCTCACTGCGTTGGCGCACCTCTTGCAGCTTGGTCAGCAGCACAACGTCCCAACAGCTGATGCTGCGCGGACCATAAAGGTCCATGTGGGTTTGTGGATCTGTTGGTCCAATGGGAGTGGATCGTCTGGCAATGGTGGGCTGTGGTGTCTTGAATAGCCAACGATGAGCTCAAGGAGCGGGGGGTGCGATGCCGGCTGAGCAGCGTCAGCTGACACGGGCTGAGCAGCGGGAACAGGGAGCGGAAGGACGGCTGGCTCCCGTGGTGCTGGCTCTGGCGCTTTCAGCGGTTCTTGGCACTTTGATCGGCTGGCTGCTGTTGTCACGCGACGTGAGTGAACCCCGCTCAGTTGCTCCGCCGCAGGACCAGGACCGTTCCGACCGCGGCGTTTCCCCCCAGTCCAGCAGCGGTCAGCAGCGTCAGCAGCTGCTGAGCCGATTGCGCGCGCTGCAGGTGGATCGGTCCTGGTTCCTCCGGCTGGTGGACAGCACCCTGCTGGAGCGTTATCCCGATCGCCAGGGGAGGCTGCCCTCCGATGCGCCTGAGGATCAGGCCCTGCGTCAGATCTGGAACGACCTGGCGCAGGACTGGCTGTCCCGGGTTGAGCGGTTGCCTCCCGCGTTGCGGGCACGGCTCGGTTCCTTGGGTGATGGGGACTGGCTTGGATCATCCCGCCGGCTGACAGACCAGGGCATTCACCCTCTTGTGCTGGAGAGGCTGGTGGGCGCTGCTGCCCGTGATGTTCTGCCTGGAGAGCCCCAGGGTGCGGCTCCTGCCGAACCGTTCCGGCAGCTCTGGATCGCCGCTGCGATGCGAACCCTTGATGACCTCCGGGTTGCCACAGTTGAGGCCCGATCGGGTGAGGTGGTGAATCGCTCGTTGCGCATTCCTGCCAAGGGTGCCCAGTTGCTGGCTGTGACCGTGCCGCAGCAACACAGCCTGGCGCTTGGCATCAACGGCACAGCCTTGATGCAGATGACGTTGTTCCGTCCGGATGGAACCTTGCTCGACAAGCGTGGCCCACTGCGGGTGATCAGTCTCGAATCCGGCATCGGCTCACCGCTGCAGTTGCTGGTCACCAATGACGGTGTCGCCTCCGCGTTGATCACGCTCTCCTGCCGTGCGGATTTGTCTCCGCAAAACGAGGTCTGATCAGAAGCGTGCCATCGCTGCCTTCACTTCGCGCTTGGACTGCTTTTCCTTCTCGGCAGCCCTTTTGTCGTGCAACTTGCGTCCCTTACCCACGCCGATGGTGATCTTGATCCAGGACCCCTTCAGGTGAATGTTGAGGGGGATCAGCGCCAGGCCCTTCTGATCCAGCTGGCCCCGCAGTTTGTCGATCTCGCGACGGTGGGCCAGCAGACGACGCGTGCGCAGTGGATCGTGGTTGAAGTAGCTGCCGGCATGGGTGTGCGGGGAAATGTGCACGTTGTGCAGTTGCAGTTCACCGTTTCTGATCAGACAGAACCCATCCCGCAGATTGGCCTTGCCGTTGCGGATCGACTTCACCTCGGTCCCCACCAGCTCAATTCCGGTTTCCAGGGTTTCGAGGATCTCGTATTGGTGCCGGGCCTGACGGTTGTCCGCCAGCATCCGATTTGCGGCCGCACGGGCCGCGGCGGCGGCAGCTTTCTTTGCTCCTCCTTTGGCCATGGCAGCTCATGCGTCTTCCGACCCTATCCAGAGCTGGGTACCCTGCCCGCATGGCGATCGTTTCCTCCAACGCCGGCTCTTCCAAGCCCCGGCCTGAGCGGGTCCTGGACACTCAGCCGACGCCCGAGGAGGCGACGGTCCGCGTCGATGAAGGTCTCCGCCCGCGGAAGCTGGCCGACTACATCGGTCAGACCGAGCTGAAACAGGTGCTTGGCATTGCGGTGCAGGCGGCTCAGGGACGCGGTGAGGCCCTGGATCATGTGTTGCTCTACGGCCCACCGGGTCTCGGTAAAACCACGATGGCCCTGGTGTTGGCCGAAGAGCTCGGGGTTCAGTGCCGGATCACCAGTGCTCCGGCGCTGGAGCGACCGCGCGACATCGTGGGTCTGCTGGTGAACCTTCAGCCGCGCGACCTGCTGTTCATCGATGAGATCCATCGGCTCAACCGAGTTGCGGAGGAGCTTCTTTATCCCGCCATGGAGGATCGGCGGCTTGATCTCACCGTTGGCAAGGGCAGCACTGCGCGGAGCCGGACACTCGACCTTCCCCCTTTCACCCTGGTCGGAGCCACAACCAGAGCGGGGTCCCTCAGTTCCCCGTTGCGGGATCGCTTCGGTCTGATTCAGCGGCTTGAGTTCTACAGCCAGCAAGATCTTGAGGCGATCGTTGCCCGTACGGCGGATCTGTTGCAGGTGAGCCTGACCCCGGAAGCTTGCGCGGGAATTGCAGGCTCATGTCGCGGAACCCCTCGCATCGCCAACCGTCTGCTGCGTCGGGTGCGCGATGTGGCGTCTGTTCAGGGACAGGACGAGCGGATTGATGCCGATCTGGTGACCAAGGCCCTGAGCATGCATCGCGTCGATCACCGTGGCCTGGATGCCGCTGACAGGCGTTTGCTGACCTTTCTGATGGAACAGCACGGGGGCGGGCCTGTGGGCCTTGAGACCCTGGCCGCTGCACTGGGTGAGGACCCCACCACGCTCGAGGCCGTGGTGGAGCCTTTTCTGCTGCAGCAGGGTCTGCTGGTGCGCACACCGAGGGGTCGCATGCTCACCGATGCCGCGCGGATTCACCTGACGGAGGCAGCATGATCCGACGTTGGCTTGCTGCCTGCCTTGCCATGGTGCTGTTCTGGCCAATGGCTGCAGCAGCCGAGACCCTGGAGGGTTTGTACAACCGCGCACTGCAGGCAAGCCAGAGCGGTGATTTCGTTCAGGCCTTGCCGCTCTGGGATCTGGTGCTGGATCAGGCACCCAACGATGCGGCCGCTCTGAGCAACCGCGGCAACGTCCGACTCGGCCTTGGAGATCTGCAGGGTGCGATCGCCGATCAGACCCGATCGATCGAACTTGCTCCTGAGGAGGCCGATCCTCATCTCAATCGCGGTACCGCAGAGGAGGCCCTCAAGGATTGGACGGCCGCGGCAGCTGATTACCTCTGGATTCTTGAGCGCAATCCTGACGATGCCTCGGCTCTCTACAACCTGGGCAACGTGCGTGGTTCGACGGGGGACTGGACGGAGGCCTTGAAGTTGTACAGCCGTGCCGCTGATGCTCAGCCTGGATTCGCCATGGCCCGCTCCAGTGCTGCTCTGGCCGCCTGGCAGGAAGAGGATCTCAGGGGAGCTGAGGCCGAGCTGCGTAAGTTGATTCGCCGCTATCCGCTGTTTGCCGATGCGCGTGCGGCCTTGAGTGGTCTGCTCTGGCAGCGAGGAGCCTCGGGCGAGGCGGAAAGTCACTGGGCGGCTGCAGCGGGCCTCGATCCCCGCTACCGACAGCAGGACTGGTTGCTGGAGGTGCGCCGCTGGCCTCCGCAACCGACCCGGCAGCTGATGGCATTTCTGGCTCTGGAGGATGGATGAGTCTTCTCGATCGCCTGGATCAGGAGTTGCCCCAGCTGCTGGAGCTTCGGCGTCATCTGCACGCGCATCCTGAGCTCAGTGGTGAGGAACATCAGACGGCAGCCCTGGTGGCCGGGGAGCTGAGAGCCGCCGGTTGGCGGGTGCAGGAGGCCGTGGGCCGTACGGGTGTGGTGGCTGAACGTGGTCCGGAGGAGGGACCCACCGTGGGGTTGCGGGTGGACATGGATGCTCTGCCTGTGGAAGAGCGCACCGGACTGCCCTACGCCTCCACACGCCAGGGGGTGATGCACGCCTGCGGCCACGATCTGCACACCTGCATCGGTCTGGGTGTGGCCAGGCTGTTGGGTTCAGCAGAGGAGTTGCCCTGTCGTGTGAGGCTGCTGTTCCAGCCCGCTGAAGAGTTGGCCCAGGGCGCTGTATGGATGCGGGATGCCGGGGCGACCGACGGTCTCGATGCCTTGTTCGGTGTTCATGTGGTGCCGAATCTTCCGGCGGGCACCGTCGGCATTCGTCGCGGTTGCCTCACCGCCGCTGCCGGTGAACTGGAGATCAAGGTGCAGGGGGAGGGTGGCCATGGGGCCAGGCCCCATCAGGCTGTGGACGCCATCTGGATTGCCGCGCGGGTGATCACCGAGCTGCAGCAGTCCATCGCCCGCCGTCTTGATGCTCTGCAGCCCGTGGTCATCAGTTTCGGCAAGGTGGAGGGTGGTCGTGCCTTCAATGTGATCGCGGATCGGGTGCGTTTACTGGGGACTGTGCGCTGTCTGGATGTTCAGTTGCATGAATCATTGCCGGGTTGGATCGACGAAACCGTTCAGGCCATCTGCAGCAGTGGCGGAGGTAGTGCCCAGGTGAACTACCGCTGCATCGCCCCCCCGGTGAACAACAATCCGGCCCTGACCGATCTGATGGAACGTTGTGCGGTGGAGCGTCTCGGCACGGACTGTGTTGTGCCGGTGGAGCAGCCTTCGCTGGGCGCCGAGGATTTCGCCGAACTGCTTCGTGACGTGCCCGGCACCATGCTTCGCCTGGGGGTGTCCGGATCCGCAGGATGCGCACCACTCCATCACTGCCGTTTTCAACCTGATGAGGAGGCCCTGGAGGTGGGCGTGACGGTGCTGGCGGCGACCCTGCTGGCCTGGATGGATGAACGGCCCGTCCGATGAAGCGATGGCTCCCACTGCTGGCTTCGCTGGGAGCGCCGTTGCTGATCGTCCTGGCGATTGTGGCGTCGCAGCATCGCGAGGGACGAGAGCGTTCCCAGGCTCTGCCGCCTCTGCTGGTGGGCTCAGGACTGATCATCAGTGCAGCAGCAGGCCGCCGGCGTCATCGGGGTCGTCTGCTTGAGGCGCTTCAAGCCAGCCGTCAGAAGCGGTTCTGACCACGATCGGTCGCCGGATGGTCGATCCTGGTGGACCCGACTGCTGTGCCCGTGTCCGATCGCCCCGACCCTGAGCAGTTGCGGCAGGCCATCGTCAGCGGTGATCCCGTCAGGGCCATGCCGGCTCTGACCGAGCTTCGCTTCCTTGAGGACGACGCGGCCGTTCCGCTTTTGGTGCTGGGTACGCAGCAGAAGCCGTTTCTGGTGCGATCGCTCAGTTGCAGCGGCCTGGGCTACAAGCGCAATGAACAGGGCTGGAGTGTGCTGAGTCGGCTGCTGAGTGCTGATGACGACCCCAATGTGCGGGCTGAGGCAGCCAATGCCCTGGCGAGTTACGGCGTGGAACGCGCCTGGCCCCTGCTCCGGGACGCTTTTGCTGCCGATGAAGCCTGGCTGGTGCGTTGCAGCATTCTTTCCGCTCTTGCCGAGCAGCCCGAGATTGCGTTCGAGTGGTTGCTGGAGCTCGCCACCATGGCAATCGCCGACGCTGACGGCACGGTTCGGGTCAGCGGCGCTGAAATCCTTGGCCGTCTGGTGAAAGAGGGAGATGGACAGAAGGTGGGTGAGCAAGCCAGAACGCTGCTGCAGCCTCTGCAGCAGGACAGGGATCACCGCGTGGTGGCTGCGTCGCTCAACGGGTTGCAGACCGGCTGAAAGTCGTATTTCCGAACCGTTGCTAGTAGTTGAGCACCACTAGGGGTGCCCAAAGCTGACTCCCGTCTGCGAGGGCTGAGATCACACCCTCTGAACCTGATCCGGGTCATGCCGGCGCCAGGGAAGTGAAGCAGCGTGATCCACGGTCGACCGGCCGGCTCCTGGTCATCCACCCGCTCAATGGATCATGCGTTCTTTTTGGGTTGAATCCCGCAAGGGCCAGACCAATGTTTCCCAGCTGCACTACGCCCGTCAGGGACTGGTCACGGAGGAAATGGCGTATGTGGCCAAGCGGGAGAAGTTGCCCGAGGCCCTGGTGATGGAAGAGGTGGCCCGGGGTCGCATGATCATTCCGGCCAACATCAATCACACCAATCTCGAGCCGATGGCGATCGGCGTTGCCAGCACGTGCAAGGTGAACGCCAACATCGGGGCCTCTCCGAACGCTTCCGATGCGGCTGAAGAGGTGAAGAAACTGAAGTTGGCGGTGAAGTACGGCGCCGACACGGTGATGGATCTCTCAACCGGTGGGGTGAATCTCGATGAGGTGCGCAAGGCGATCATTGATGCATCGCCCGTGCCCATCGGCACGGTTCCCGTGTACCAGGCGCTGGAGAGCGTCCATGGTTCGATTGAAAAGCTGGATGAGGACGACTTCCTCCACATCATCGAGAAGCACTGCCAGCAGGGCGTTGATTACCAGACCATCCACGCGGGTCTGTTGATTGAGCACCTGCCCAAGGTGAAGGGACGCATCACCGGCATCGTCAGCCGTGGCGGCGGGATCCTGGCTCAGTGGATGCTCTATCACCACCGTCAGAATCCGCTGTACACCCGATTTGATGACATCTGCGAGATCTTCAAGCGTTACGACTGCACGTTCTCCCTGGGAGATTCGTTGCGTCCCGGCTGCACGCACGATGCTTCCGATGCAGCTCAGCTTGCAGAACTCCACACGCTGGGCGATCTCACCCGTCGTGCCTGGAAGCACGATGTTCAGGTGATGGTGGAGGGCCCCGGACATGTGCCGCTCGATCAGATCGAGTTCAACGTGAAGAAACAGATGGAGGAGTGCAACGAGGCGCCCTTCTATGTGCTCGGCCCTCTGGTGACGGACATAGCCCCTGGTTATGACCACATCACGTCTGCCATCGGCGCGGCCATGGCTGGATGGCATGGCACGGCGATGCTCTGTTACGTCACCCCCAAGGAACACCTGGGTCTTCCCAACGCTGAAGACGTGCGTGAAGGCCTGATCGCCTACAAGATCGCTGCCCATGCGGCAGATATTGCCCGTCATCGCCCCGGAGCCCGGGATCGTGATGATGAACTGAGCCGAGCCCGTTATGCCTTCGACTGGAACCGTCAGTTCGAACTTTCACTCGATCCTGAGAGGGCCAAGCAGTATCACGATGAAACCCTCCCCGCTGATATCTACAAGCAGGCTGAGTTCTGTTCGATGTGTGGGCCAAAACACTGCCCGATGCAGACCAAGATCACCGATCAGGATCTGGAAGGTCTGGAACAGGTCCTCGCGTCCAAGGGAGGCGCAGCTGAACTGACCCCGGTGAAGCTCGACAAAGCTGAGTGATGCCTTGAGCATCTGGGGCAAGCGTGATGCGAACCGCCGGCTCTTCTCTGAAAGAGCCGTTTTTTTGGCATAAAAAACCCTCTGCCGGAGCAGAGGGTCAGCGTTTGTTGCCTTGAAACCTGACTCAGCCGAGCAGGGCGCTGGCTTTGGCCACCACATTCTCAACGGTGAATCCGAACTCCTTGAGGCAGGTGCCGCCCGGCGCTGAAGCACCGAAGCGATTCATGGTCACACTGGCGCCGTCGAGGCCAATGAAGCGGTGCCAGCCGAATGACTCGGCCGCCTCAACCACCATGCGCTTGCGCACAGCATTCGGGAGGACCTCCTCCTTGTAGGCATCGCTCTGTTCATCGAACAGCTCCACGCATGGCATGGACACCACACGGACTTTTCTGCCGGAAGCAGTGAGTTGCTTGGCGGCCTGAACGCAAAGGTCGAGCTCCGTTCCGGTACCGATCAGAATCAGTTCGGGTGTGCCATCACAGTCTTCGAGGATGTATCCACCCTTGGCGACTTTCTCGATGGAGGAATTGGCCTGGTTGGCCATGCCCTGGCGGCTGAGACACAGTGCGCTCGGGCGCTTCCGGTTCTCAACGGCCAGTTTGTAGGCACCGCTGGTTTCGTTGGCGTCACCGGGGCGGAACACCAGCATCCCTGGAATCGCGCGCAGGGAGGGGATGGTTTCGATCGGCTGGTGGGTTGGGCCGTCTTCGCCTACCCCGATGGAATCGTGGGTAAGCACGTAGATCACACCGAGCTCACTCAGAGCCGACAGGCGCATGGATCCGCGCATGTAGTCGGCGAAGACGAGGAAGGTGCCGCCGTAGGGAATCAGGCCGCTGCCGTGGTATGCGATGCCGTTGAGAATGGCAGCCATCGCATGTTCACGCACACCGAAGTGCAGGTAGCGCTTCTCCGGTGTTTGAGGTTGGTATGAGCCCGTCTCACCCTTGATATCCGTGTAGTTGGAGTGGGTGAGGTCGGCTGAGCCGCCGATCAGTTCCGGCAGGTTGGGTCCGAGAGCACCCAGGCAGATCTGGGAGTGCTTTCGGGTGGCCAGCCCTTTGTCATCAGGTCCTGCTGTGGGCAGATCCTTGTCCCAGCCCTTGGGAAGCTCGCCCCGCAGCATCCGCTCGAATTCAGCAGCTTCACTGGGGAACTGGGTGCGGTACGAGGCCAGGGTCTGGTTCCACTCGGCTTCGAGACTGGCTCCACGGTCAATGGCCTGACGGAACTGGTCGTAGGCCTCCTGAGGCACCTCGAATGCGCCGTATTCCCAACCCAGCTGCTGCCGGGTCAGGGTTGTTTCGTCCTCTCCGAGGGGTGCGCCGTGCACGCCGGCGGTATCACCTTTGTTGGGTGATCCGTAGCCGATGGTGGTGGTCACCTTGATGATCGAAGGCCTGTCGGTGACAGCTTTGGCGGCTTCGATCGCTTTGGCGATGGCCTCGACGTCGGTGTTGCCATCGGCCACGTGCTGAACGTGCCAGCCATAGGCCTCGTAACGCTTGAGAACGTCCTCTGTGAAGGAAACGTCCGTCCGTCCGTCAATGGTGATGTTGTTGTCGTCGTACAGGGCGATCAGCTTGCCCAGCTTGAGGTGACCGGCCAGAGAGGCGGCTTCCGAGGCCACACCTTCCTGGTTGCAGCCGTCGCCCATGATCACGTACGTGTAGTGATCGACCAGGGTCGAGCCGGGTTTGTTGAACTTGGCGGCCAGGTGAGATTCAGCGATCGCCAGGCCGACGGCGTTGGAGATGCCGGCACCCAGGGGTCCCGTGGTGACTTCAACACCGGGGGTTTCGAAGGTCTCGGGATGGCCAGGGGTTTTTGAGCCCCACTGACGGAACTGTTTGATGTCGTCGATCGAGACCGAGTCGTAACCGGTGAGATGCAGCAGCGCATACAGCAGCATGCAGCCATGGCCGGCCGAGAGCACAAAGCGGTCGCGGTTGAACCACTTGGGGTTTTTCGGATTGTGCTTGAGGAACTTGTCCCAGAGCGCATAACCCATCGGTGCGCAGCCCATGGGCAGCCCGGGGTGGCCGCTTTTGGACTTGTTGATGGCATCAACGGCCAGCATCCGGATGCTGTTGACGCAAAGCGTGTCGAGTGATGCGGGCGCAGCGACCATGGAGTTAAGGAAAGATGGGACGATTGTGACGCACGGTGCGAGCTGGCCTGCTCAGGCAGCGCGTCGGAAAGCCAGGCAGACGTTGTGGCCGCCGAAGCCGAAGGAGTTGGACAACGCCGTGTCCAGTTTCTGATCCCGTGCCTCGTTCGGCACGACATCCAGATCACACTCGGGATCCGGTGTGGTGTGGTTGATCGTTGGGGGGACAACCCCGTTCGTCAAAGCGAGCACACAGGCCACAGCTTCAATGCCTCCGGAGCCACCCAGCAGGTGGCCTGTCATCGATTTCGTTGAGCTGACGGGGATTTGCAGAGCTCTCTCCCCAAGGGCGCTTTTGATGGCGGATGTCTCGTTTTTGTCGTTCGCCGGTGTGCTGGTGCCGTGGGCATTGACGTAGTCCACTGCGGTGGCCTCGATGCCCGCATCAATCAGTGCAAGACGCATCGCTTCAGCGCCACCGACGCCTCCGGGCGTTGGGGATGTGATGTGGTGGGCATCGCAGGTCATCCCGTAGCCGATCACCTCACCAAGGATCGAGGCACCTCGGCTTTGCGCGTGTTCCAGGGTTTCAAGCACCAGAATTCCGGCGCCTTCGCCGATGACGAAGCCATCTCGATCTCTGTCGAACGGTCGACTCGCGGTGGTGGGATCGTCATTGCGGAACGACAGGGCCTTGGCGCTGGCGAAACCCGCGACGCCCAGGGGAGTGATGGCGGATTCAGCACCTCCGCAAACCATCGCATCAGCCTTTCCAAGCTGCAGCAAACGAAAGGCATCGCCGATGGCGTTGGATCCAGCAGCACAGGCTGTCGCAACAGCAGAGCTGGGCCCCTTGGTGCCCAGCGCAATGGCCGCCAGTCCGGTGGCCATGTTCGGGATCATCATCGGGACGGTGAACGGACTCACCCGGCCTGGACCCTTGCCGTCGAGGACGTGAGCCTGGGTCTCCATGGTGAGGAGGCCCCCCACACCGGATCCAATGATGGTGCCGATGCGATCGGCATTGGCCTCCGTGATTTCAAGGCCCGCATCAGCCACTGCCTGTTTGGCAGCAACCACGCCGAATTTGCAGAACCGATCCCAGCGCTTGGCTTCCTTGGGTTCAATCAGCCCTGCGGGGTCAAAGTGCTTGACCTCGGCTGCGAAGCGACAGGCGTGCCGGGCGGCGTCGAAAAGGGTGATGCCTTCAACGCCATTCCTGCCCGAGGTCAGGCCATTCCAGTAGTCCTGAACCGTGTTGCCGATCGGTGTGACCGCGCCGAGACCGGTTATGACGACGCGATGGAGACCATCCACCATGCCGTTCCTCAGGCCTGTTTGTCTTGGATGTATTTGACGGCGTCCCCAACCGTGGTGATGCCTTCAGCAGCTTCGTCGGGAATTTCGATGTCGAAGGCTTCTTCCAGAGCCATGACGAGTTCCACGGTGTCCAGAGAATCAGCTCCCAGATCGTTCTGAAAGTTGGATTCCGGCTTCACCTCTCCGGCATCGACGCTGAGCTGCTCAGCAACGATCGAGCTCACTTTCTCAAGGATCGCTTCCTGGGACATGGCCGTGGCAACGGGACGCTGCATCTTACGGGGAGGGCTTCGACCGCTCCGGCATTAACAACAATGACGGCTTGAGCCAGGGAGCCATCCGGGGCGAGTAATTTTGTCTGAAGCCCTCGTTCGCATCGGGACATGTCCCACGCCGTCAAGATCTACGACACCTGCATCGGCTGTACCCAGTGCGTGCGTGCCTGCCCTCTTGATGTCCTTGAAATGGTGCCCTGGGATGGCTGCAAGGCCGGTCAGATCGCTTCCTCTCCTCGCACCGAAGACTGTGTGGGATGCAAGCGATGCGAAACGGCTTGCCCCACTGACTTCCTCAGCATCCGCGTTTATCTCGGAGATGAAACCACCCGGTCCATGGGTCTGGCTTACTAAAACTCGAATAACTCCTAATAAGCTCCGGCCTGGCTTCGCCAGGCTTTTTTTATGTGCGGAATCGTT
>CAJWZW010000025.1 GCA_913050565.1 uncultured Synechococcus sp. | reverse complement strand
AACGCACCCAAGAATGACCACCAGCGAAAGAATAGTTCAGAATTATTCAATCAATTGAAGTCGAAAATGCCTGCAAAATTTTCCAAAAATAAATCAGCGATTCATATCAACAAACCCGGCCAATAGCCAGTAAGCCAGTGAGATCCGTTGAAACCAAGATGAAGCGCAGACGGCGACAGAACGTGAACAACACTGCGGACCAGGTCCCTGCACACTCGATGGAGGTGCGGGTGGGCCGTAACCTTCCTGAAGACCATGTTCTGACCTTTGCCGCTGCGCCTCACCAACAGCCTGAGCAATCGAACCGAAGACTTTGAACCGCTTGAGGCGGGCAAGGTGATGATTTATTGCTGTGGGGTGACGGTTTACGACCTGTGCCATCTCGGCCATGCGCGCAGTTATATCAACTGGGATGTTCTGAGGCGTTATCTCATCTGGCGGGATTACGAGGTGACCTTCGTTCAGAATTACACAGATATTGACGACAAAATACTCAACAAGGCCAACTCCGAGGGTTCATCAATGGAGGAGGTAAGCGAGAAAAATATCAAAGCCTTTGAGACTGACATGGCTCGTCTGCATATTCTCCCTGCCGACAAGATGCCACGAGCAACATGCTGCATTCCAGGCATTCAGACACTCATCGAAGAACTTGAAACCAAAGGAGCTGCATACAGTTCTGATGGTGATGTGTATTTCGATATTTCCAAGGCAAAAAATTACGGGCAACTGAGTGGGAGAGATCCCAACGAACAGCAACAGGGCGCAAGTGGCCGCACCAAAGAAGGTGAAGAGGAACGCAAGCGACATCCCTTTGATTTCGCCCTTTGGAAAAAAACCAGGGACGATGAACCGGGCTGGGAATCACCCTGGGGGCGCGGCCGGCCCGGATGGCACATCGAATGCTCGGCGATGGTTCGCGAAGAATTTGGCAAAACAATTGATATTCACCTCGGCGGCGGTGATCTTGTCTTCCCTCACCATGAAAATGAAATTGCTCAGTCGGAAACAGCCAACGACGTTCAGCTAGCCCGCTACTGGATGCACAACGGCATGGTGAATGTGGGCGGCACAAAAATGTCGAAGTCCCTTGGCAACTTCACCACCATTCGGGCACTCCTCGACAGCGGTGTTTCAGCGATGACCCTGAGGCTGTTCGTGCTCCAGGCGCATTACCGCAAGCCACTCGATTTCACAGCACAGGCTCTGGAGGCGGCAAGCACGGGGTGGAAAGGCCTCAATGCCGCCATCGGACTGGGCGATCGGCATGGCGAAACCCTGGGTTGGAGAACCGTGACTCCCCTGACAGAAGGTGCTGCAACGCATCAGGGACCTCCAGGCGAGGAGGAACTGAAGCAATTCGAGCAGCGCTTCATCAGTGCCATGGACGACGACCTCAACAGCTCAGGTGCGCTGGCAGTGCTGTTTGATCTGGCCAAACCACTCCGGGCTCTGGCCAACCGACTCGATCGTGGGGATGCGGCCGAACTTGCCTCAAACACGCTTGAGGATCTCGCCAGCCGATGGGAGCTGCTGCGCAATCTGGCCGCGGTTCTCGGCCTGCAGCAGGAGAGCGAATCATCAACCACTGCCGTGAATGATGCTGAGATCGAGGCGGCTATCGAAGCGCGACGGGCAGCCAAAGCGGCCAAAAATTTCGCCGAAGCCGATGGCATCCGCGATGAGCTCAAGGCCATGGGAATCGAGCTGATCGACAAGCCCGGCGGGCTGACGGAGTGGATCCGTCGCTGATCCAGGCAGACTTGGCCACCCACCGATCACGATCCATGCTCTGGCTGAAGCGCCTTAATTTCGTCGAGACAGCCAAGCTCGAGATGGAGCTGATGAAGGCGTTTGAAGCAGGTGAGGATCTCGACGCCAAACTCGAAGCTCAGGCTCAACTGGCGGGGGGTGGCGATGCCGAGGAGGGCTGGAAACTGGAGGTGTGGCGAAAAATGCTTGTTCGCATTCGCAAGATGCAGGAACTGATGAAGGATCAGCCCGACCCCAACGCCCAGACGACCTTCACCCGTTCACAAGATCCACCAGGCTGATGACCAGCCCCACCGCCACCACAGGCGGAGAGACCCAGCGCAGCATCACCAGAAGAAGACCCTGCAGCGGAACAGGTGTTCCTGAACCCGCCAGATCCTCCTTGAACCGGTTCGGTGCGACCCATCCAAGAAGAAGTGCCAGCAGAAGGCCACCGAGGATCAGCAACAGGCCACCGAACACCGAATCCATCCAACCCAGAACATCAAGCGACGTGGCTGCGGGAAGACCCGCCACAAAAATCAGAGCGGTGGACACCCACACCGCTCGAGGCCGGCTCCACCCAAGCCGATCAATCAGACACGCCACAGGCACCTCCAGCAGCGACACCGCCGAGGTGATCGCAGCAATCAACGCCAGCCCGAAGAACAGCACGGCAACCACTTGACCTGTGGAACCCAGAGAGGCAAGGCCCGTCGGCAGTGCAATGAAGATCGTCCCGAGAGTGGACCCACTCACGACCTCCTGCAGTCCGAAGCTGATCACCACAGGGAAGGTGACCATCCCGGCGAGAACACCAACAGCCGTATCCATGCCCACAACGGCCACGGCTTCGCGGGGGAGATGGGCTTTTCGATCCAGGTAGGCCGCGTAGGCCAGGATGCAACCGATGCCTGTGCCGATCGAGAAGAATGCCTGGGTGAAGGCATTGCGGATGGTGGTGAGATTGGTCAGTTCAGCGCTGTCCCAGCGCAACAAAAACGTGCGATATCCCTCCACCGCACCGTCGAGACCCGAAGCCCAGAACGCCAGACCGATCAGAAGCAGAAACAGCAGGGGGAGGCCCCATCGCGACAGACGCTCAATGCCGCTGCGCACGCCCGCTGCCACAACCACAGCAGTGGCGACAAGGCTCAGCAGCTGCCCGATCAAAGCAGCCCTCCCCCCGCTCAAACCGTCAAAAAAGGCTTTCGCCTGGTCGATGTCCGAAGGCAGGCCCAAGCTCAGGGTTTGCACCAGCGTGGCGCCGGTCCAACCCATCAGAACGGCATAGAAGGCCAGGATCCCACTGGCGGCCAGAACAAACAACCAACCCATCGGTTGCCAGCGGCGACCCGCCGCAGTGACCGGTGCCAGCAGGGGGCTGTTGCCGGTGCTCCGCCCCAGCACCATCTCCGCCACCAGCACAGGCAGGCAAACCACCAACACGATCAGGACGTACAGCAGCAGAAAGGCTCCACCACCTCCCTGGGAGGCTCGGTAGGCAAAGCCCCAGAGATTGCCGAGACCTACGGCACTTCCTGCGGCTGCAAGAACAAAGCCGAAGCCGGAACGCCACTGTTCCTTCGCCACCTGCGTTTACCAAGCTGAAGGCCAGCTTGCCAGTTACCCGAGGGCCTGGTGGGAGACTGGGCCGAATTGCAGGTTCTGCATGAAAGCCATCAGCGTGCTGGGCTCCACAGGCTCGATCGGCACTCAGACCCTGCAGATCGCTGAGGAATTCCCGGACCAGTTCCGGGTCGTGTCGCTGACAGCCGGCCGCAACCTGGAATTACTGGTCAAGCAGATTCAGCGCCACCAGCCCGAGGTGGTTGCCCTTGCAGACCCCGATCTCTTACCGGAGCTGAAGCAACGGCTGAGCGATGCCGGTCTTGACGGTGAAAAAGCACCACAAATGGTGGGCGGACCGGATGGGTTGAACACAGCTGCAGCCTGGGAGACGGCTGACCTTGTCGTGACCGGCATCGTCGGTTGTGCCGGCCTTCTGCCGACCCTGGCCGCCATCCGAGCAGGGAAGGATCTGGCTCTGGCCAACAAGGAGACATTGATCGCCGCTGGGCCCGTGGTGCTGCCTGAACTGAAGAAGAGCGGCAGCAGGTTGCTCCCGGCCGATTCCGAACACTCAGCCATTTTTCAGTGCCTTCAGGGCACCCCCTGGGCCGAGAACGCCCGTTTGTCGACAGGTGTTCCCACACCAGGTCTGCGACGGATTCAGCTGACGGCCTCCGGAGGGGCTTTCCGCGACTGGGCTGCAGAAGATCTTGCGAAGGCGACCGTCAGCGATGCGACGCGTCATCCCAACTGGAGCATGGGCCGCAAAATCACCGTGGATTCAGCCTCCCTGATGAACAAGGGCCTCGAGGTGATCGAGGCGCACTATTTGTTCGGACTGGATTACGACCACATCGAAATCGTGATTCACCCCCAAAGCATCATCCATTCGATGATCGAGCTGACGGATTCCTCTGTTCTGGCCCAGCTCGGCTGGCCAGACATGAAACTTCCGATCCTGTATTGCATGAGCTGGCCGTCACGACTGGAAACCCCATGGCGACGCCTGGATCTGACTGAGGTGGGGCAACTGAGCTTCCGCGCTCCGGACCCTGCGAAATACCCCTGCATGAGGTTGGCCTATGAGGCCGGACGTGCGGGGGGGACGATGCCGGCAGTGATGAATGCGGCAAACGAGGAAGCGGTGGCGCAATTCCTCGAAGAGCGCATCCACTTCCTCGATATTCCGGTGGTGATCGAAGCAGCCTGTGAACAACACAAGAGCGATCTGATGGCCCACCCCCAGCTGGACGACGTGTTGAGTGTCGATCAATGGGCTCGACAGTCAGTACGGGAGCAGGTGAAGCGGGGAACCCGTTCCATCCCGGCAGTGTCCATGGCAGCGTGATTGATCCGCCGGCAGTGCAGACCACGATCAGCCATCATCTGCTCCTTTGCGCCACCCCAACCAAAGAGAAATGCTGCGATCCGACGACAGGAATCGCAACCTGGAATGAACTCAAAAGGGTGATCCGTGAGTTGGGGCTTGAAAAGACAAATCGTCCAGAGGGAATTGTTTTAAGGAGCAAAGTCGACTGCCTGCGAATATGCGAACGAGGCCCGGTTCTCGTGGTTTGGCCTGATGGAATTTGGTACACAGACGTGACCGCCGACAAAGTCGAGCCGATTGTTCAGCAGCACATTGTTCAACAAAAGCCGATCCGGCAATGGATCTACAAAATGACCCCGTTCAGGACAATGTCTTCCGCAGACGAATAATCCGCTGGATCCAGCTGAATCAATTGGAAGACTGCTGATGCTGCTTTCCACGTGCTCCAGAAGCCGAGTCAAGGCCATGGGTCAACAGCATTCAGCATGTC
The DNA here is from genome assembly GCA_913050565.1 of uncultured Synechococcus sp. Taxonomy (GTDB): domain Bacteria; phylum Cyanobacteriota; class Cyanobacteriia; order PCC-6307; family Cyanobiaceae; genus Parasynechococcus. The sequence continues at coordinate 16,856 of CAJWZW010000025.1, read as the reverse complement.
GTGTCCCACGGCACGAGACAGAAACCAATTAGAGTGTTAAGACAATCTAAAGCGAAGTTTTCTTCGTTTTTCCCCAGGATCTCGATTGACATTGACACCTTCGCTTCGCTCGCCGAGAGCTGGCTTTGAAAACCGATCCAGAACAGACCCTTACCCAACAAAAACCGAACTTCTCAGCGCTCTGCCGAAGGAACTCACCAGGTTCAATCCCGTCAAAGCCTGGGGAAGTTTTGCCATGTCCACAGGGCTGTCACTGTTGGCCTTCGGCGTAGGCACCCGCATCCCCTTGACGCTTGCCGCCACTCCTCTCTGGGCGCTCTATGCGGTGGTCACCGGCACCATCGCGATGGGTTGCTGGGTGCTGGCCCATGAATGTGGTCATCACGCCTTCCATCCCAATCGACGCATTGAGGGAGTTGTGGGCTTTGTGCTGCACAGCGCACTGTTAGTGCCGTACTACAGCTGGGCCCATAGCCATGCCGTTCATCACGCCCATTGCAATCACCTGGAAAGGGGTGAAACCCATGTTCCGCCTCGCGCCACCTCCCCCCAGGGGAAGGTGACGGAACAGTTGAAGAACAAGCTCAATCCGATCGTTTTCGGCCTTGTTTCACTCTTCAATCACCTGATCATTGGCTGGCAGCTTTATCTGTTTCTGGGAGCAACTGGAGGAGAAGATTATGGCTCTCCAACATCTCACTTCTGGAATAAGACTTCGGCTCAAAACGGAAAGAGATCTCTTTTCCCGGCATCATTCAGGAAACGGATGATGCGTTCCAATTTTGGCCTGCTGGCCATGATCACATTGCTGCTTATTGCCTCCATTCAATTCTCATTGGCTCGGGTGATCTGTGTTTATGGGCTGCCATATCTTGTGATCAACATGTGGCTCACCATCTATACATGGCTGCAACACACAGACCGTGAAATTCCTCATTTCTCCAATGAGACTTGGTCCTGGACGAAAGGTGCGCTTCAAACAGTTGACCGTCCCTACGGACCTCTGCTGAATCTTCTGCACCATGGCATCGGTTCAACCCACGTCTGCCACCACGTCAACGCAGCGATTCCGCATTACAACGCTTGGCGCGGAACAGCACTGCTGCGCCAGAGATTCCCGGAATTAGTCCGATACGACCCCACCCCCATTCATCAGGCGTTATGGCGTGTCGCCACTGATTGTGGTGGAGCCGTTTATCAGAACCCCTCAGACAAAGCGTTTTATTACCGAAAGGTTGAAAATCACGCTTGATTATTTCGGTGCGTTCAGCCTCTTTTCGAACCACGCGCATGCCAACCGATCAGACCAACAACCATTGACCAGGCTGTCGCCGAGCCCATGAAAACCGTTGTGCCCCCCACGCTCGGTGATCAGCACGTTCAAGGGTGAACAGGAATTTTCAGAGACTTCATCTTTAATTGTTTGCTGCAACTGAACAGCTGAATCTGCCGGCACCCATGGATCATCAAACGCCTGCAATATCAGTGTGGGAGGGAGCAGGTGAGGTTGATCCACCAGACGACCCATCGGTGACGCTTTGGTGTAGTAATCATCCACCGATTCATACCCCCATCGCGGAGCCGTCACCGCTTCATCAAAGGCCCGGATCGAGCGGGGTTGCTTCATCAGCAGTTGCTGTTCACGCTCACTGGCACCCCAGGGATCTGCAAGGGTTTGTCGCACCAGACGCTGAAGCAGCCAGCGTTGATAAACACGGTTGCGGGGGCGTTCAATCGAGGCACTGCAAAGCGCCAGCTCCAGAGGACTGCTGGCGCAGAACAAGCCATCCAACACCCCTGGTGAATCGAGGCAGGCGTTGAGCAGCATCGTTCCACCCAGGGAAATCCCGGCCCCATACAGGGGAAGTGAGCTTTGATCTGAGCTTGAGCCGGTCCCGGCAAGCTGCATCGCCAGCTCACGAGCCCTTTTCAGCACCGGCAGCAGATCGCTGTTGCAGGCAGCGGCATAGGTACCACCCGCGAGATGGCGACCGGGATCGGCTCCTCGCAGATTGAGGCGCAACACGGCGTAGCCAATCCGCTGCAGACACAGTCCCAGGCGGCGCAAGCCTTCCCTGCGACTGGATCCACCCAGGCCATGCAGCAACACCACCAGAGCCTTGGGCGGAGCTGCTGAAACGCCACCTGTTTCCAGAGGTTCGTCGAGATAGGCCAGCAATTCGCCGGCTTCAGCAGCACCACTGGAGAGCGCCGGAACAGGAATCTGGATGGGCGTTCCCTGATCAAGCGGCAGAGCCACAGGCCGCAAGGTGTCCCTCAGGGTCTGCAGATCCCCACCGATCCAGGGCCATCGCTGATGAAACAAGGAAATCCCCAGTTGCTCGCGCAACCGGGGATCGTCCACCCAGGAAGGGATCACTTCTTGCCGAGCCCCAGATCCTTGAGCTCCACCAGCAAATCTCCCAGAACCTTCTTGGCATCCCCGAAAAGCATCGAGGTGTTCACCAGTTCGAACAGATCGTTCTTGATGCCGGAGTACCCCGCACTCATGCCGCGCTTCACCACAAAAACGGTCCGTGCTTCCTGCACATCCAACACGGGCATTCCATAAAGAGGCGAATTGGGGTCACTCTTCGCCTGAGGGTTGACCACATCATTGGCGCCGAGGACGAGAACCACATCCGCAGCAGGGAACTCAGGATTGATCTGATCCATCTCCTTGAGCTGCTCATAGGGCACATCAGCCTCTGCAAGCAGCACATTCATATGGCCTGGCATGCGACCTGCCACGGGGTGAATGGCGTAGGCCACATCAATACCGGCTGTCTCCAGCACCCGGGTGACCTCGCGCAGGGTGTGCTGCGCCTGCGCCACCGCCAGGCCGTAACCGGGAACAATCACGACGCGCTCAGCAGCTTCCAGGGTCAGGGCACATTCCTCAACGCTGCAGCTCGTGATGTTGGTGTATTCACCGCCACCACCACCGGCAGCGGAACCAGCCCCGAGAGCACCTCCGAACAGCACGGAGATCAGGGAGCGGTTCATGCCGTTGCACATGACCTGCGTGAGGATCAGACCGGCAGCACCAACCATGGCTCCCGCCACGATCAGAAGCTGACTACCGACAACGAAGCCGGCAGCCGCTGCTGCGACCCCGGAGTAGCTGTTGAGCAGCGAGATCACCACCGGCATGTCGGCTCCCCCGATGGGCAGGGTCACCCCGATACCCAGCAGGCTGGAGGAGACGACCAGAAGCCAGAGGCCTGTGCCTGAATCGGCGTTTCGGATCATTTCGACGGCGCCGACCAGCGCCGCAACCGCCAGAGCGATGTTGACGACATGACGCAGCTTGCTCTGCATCCATGAGGGCGTTGAGAGCCAGCCCTGAAGCTTGGCCATGGCCACGATCGAGCCTGTGAAGGTGATCGAGCCCACGAACACCGACACGACGATCGACACCAACGCAACGGGGCCGGTGGCATCCAGCGCAGCCGGGTACAGCGCGGCGGCGAGCGCAACCAACAGGGAGGACATGCCACCGCAACCGTTGAACAGAGCAACGGTTTCCGGCATTGATGTCATCGGCACCCGCTGTGCGGTGATGGCACCAAGGACACCACCCACCAGCGTTCCGGCGATGATCCACGTCCAGGCCGCCAGGCTGAGGCCGCTGGTGCTCAGATAGTTCAACAACAAACCGGCCACAGCAAGTGCCATGGCGACGGCCGCCAGCTGGTTGGCCCCGCGAGCCGAACGCACCTTGGAGAGACCCTTGATGCCGAGGGCGAGCAGCAGAACGGCAGCCAGCTCGATCGCGTACTTGAGAAGGTCAGACATCAGCGGTTCTCCTTGCGGGCGGGCTTGCGGCTGAACATGGCCAGCATTCGATCGGTCACCAGGAAGCCACCGATCACGTTGAACAGAGCAAAGCCGAGGGACACCGAACCGAGCAGAAGCAGAGCGGTGTTGTCGCCGGCTTTGATAATGGCGGTGAGTGCTGCCAGAACGGTGATGCCCGAAATCGCATTGGCACCACTCATCAGGGGGGTGTGCAGCGTGGGAGGCACCTTCCCGATCAGCTCGAAGCCGAGAAGGCTTCCAAGCAGCAGCACCCAGAGAAATTCAACGAACATCAGTTAGCTCCTGGGGTGAGAACGTCGCCGCGGCGGATCGTGCCGTCCTGGGCGATCAAACAACCAGCGATCAGCTCATCCTCGGTGTCGAGGTTGAGGGAACTGTCCTTGAGAGTGGGTTCAAGCAGTGCCACAAGGTTTCGGGCGTACAGCGCACTGGCGTGATTGGGCACTGAACAGGGCAGATCATCACCGCCGATCAGCTTCACGCCTTTGCGGTCAACGGTTTGGCCTGGAACCGTGCAGGCACAGTTGCCTCCCTGGGCCACTGCCAGATCAACCACCACAGCACCAGGCCTCATGCGATCAAGCATGTCTTCACTGATCAGACGGGGAGCCTGACGTCCGGGGACCTGGGCGGTGCAGATGGCCACATCCGCTTCAGCCAGCTGATCAGACAGCTGCTGACGCTGCGCGGCCAGAAAAGCATCCGATGCCTGTTTGGCATAACCACCTGATTCCGCAGGCTTGTCGTCCATCTCAGGGGGATCGATGAAACGTCCACCGAGGGATTCAACCTGCTCCTTCACAGCAGGGCGGATATCACTCACGTACACCACAGCTCCGAGTCGGCGGGCGGTTGCCACCGCCTGCAGACCAGCCACGCCGGCCCCGAGAATCACCACCCTTGCTGGTTGAACGGTCCCAGCCGCCGTCATCAGCATGGGGAAATAGCGGTCGAGAGCTGCGGAAGCCAGCAGCACCGATTTGTATCCAGCGATGTTCGCCTGAGATGACAGAGCATCTGCAGACTGGGCCCGACTGATCCGGGGCAGAAGCTCCAGGGCCATGGCCGAGAGGCCACCGCGCGTGAGATTGGCCGTGAGCACGTTGTTGTCGTAGGGCGAGAGCAGCCCAACCACAAGGGCGCCCTGTCGGAGACGTCCCAGACTCACTTCATCAGGGGTCTGAACGCACAGCAGAACATCTGCGGCAGACCAGGCAGCTCCATCACCTGCATCAACCAGCTCGGCCCCGCCGGCAGCGTAGGAGTCGTCCAGGTAACCGGATGCGGAACCCGCTCCACGCTCGACGGTCACACCGCAACCGAGGGAAATGAATTTCTTGACCGTGTCGGGCGTCGCCGCGACCCGTGTTTCACCCGGTGCTGTCTCAACCGGTATCAGAAGTCTGGGCAAGGCGTGCACATCCACCGACCCAAGCAAGGTTACGAGGTCAACCTCTTGAGCATCCGCAGGTTTCCTGAAGAACCACCGGCGCTCCTGAGAACTCTGGCTAGGGGAAAAACGTCTGGATTGTTCCCCATGGGTCTCAGCGCAATCGAATGCCCGGATGGCGTCTGCCACAGTCATCACGGTGGTCATTCCGTGGACCGTCAGCACATGCAGTCAACCCTGCAGGAACACGGCAGGGACTGGTGCGAGCGCCTGGCGGAACGGATCTATGAAATCTCCGTCGACAGCTTTTCCCAGAGCGTGATGCCGAGCCTGCATGCCTCTGGATGGCAGCGCAGACACCTCGACTGGGAATTCAAGCTGAACGAGCGTGAATCCGAACCCGACCGAACCCTGGTGGACGGAATCATCAACGCCACCGAAAGTTTCCTGCGCAGCAGCGAAGTGCATCGCCTGTTCATCCAGGAGCTTGTGCAGGGGACCTTCGCAGAGGCCGAGGAGGATGACCTGCGCAACCAGGCCGTGAAAACGCTTGTCGAGACTGAAATCGTGGCGATGCTGGCAGAACGCCGTCAGGAGCTTCTGGATCGCCTCGCCGAACACCTGCTCGAACCGGCAAAAGGAGATTTTCAGGCGGCTCGTCAAGCCTCGGAGGAGGCGCTTGAAGATGTGGAACGCCTTGTGGTGAATCACGCCGAAGCGCTCTGAAGCAGCTTCAGACGATCGGGAGCAGTTCCTGCTCCACACAGCGGGCCTGCCGCCAGCGTCCCCAGCGGCGAAGCAGGCGGGTCCGCAGAATCAGCGGATCGATGTCGCACTCGTCATCCCAGCAGCGATCCAGCCAACGACGCCACTGATCAAGCGATTCGGATGACAGTGGGAGCTGGGCCATGGCTGACGCCGGGAGAATTCCGGAACAAACGCTGTTGGCCGGAAGCTAAAGATGCCAGGCGGGTTCGGAATGGTTAAAAAGACTCATCTTTCCAACAGCCGCCATCTCGTCATTCAGTTTTGATGTCGGGGATCAGCCTCCGGTCACGGCGATCAGACCACGGCAGTGGCAGCAGCAGCTGATTCAGCTTCTGCGTCGACGGCTTGAAGGTGATCAAGACGCGAGCCAGGACCTGCTGGTGTTCGCTGGACCCGGTGCCGGCAAGACGCTTGGAGCGCTGCTTGCTTTTCAGGCCATGCAGCGGGAGGGGCAGCTGCGGCACTTCCTGGTTTTCTGTCACCGAACATCCATCCTTGAGCAATGGCAGAGAGCGGCATCCCGACTGGGACTGAAGCTGCTGCTCTGGCCCGGTTGCGCAGAGGATGCAGCGCAGGCGGATGGCCTGCTTCTGACCTACCAGAGTGCAGGACGGCAGCCGCTTCAGCTAACAAAAACCCTTGAGCGTTGGTCGGCACAGAGGGTTCTGGCGATCGCCGATGAAGCTCACCATCTGGGGATGGACCCCGACGATCCAACCGCAGCTGTCTGGGGGCAGACCTTCACGGAGCTGACGGCATCGATGCGTCTCCGACTTGGCCTGACCGGCACACCCTTTCGAGCTGACAACCTCGGTTTCTGTGCGGCTCGCCGCATTCAGACCATTCAGAACGGGGAACGGATTGAGCAGATCCAACCCGACCTGTGTGTCGAGCCTCGTGAGCTGATCGCCGCAGGGGATGTGAGACCCCTGGAATTCCGGTTTCAGGATGGCTGGGTGGAGCACAGTCAGGAAGGCTGTCCTGATCGCGATGTGTCTCCCCTTTCGCAGGAACAGCGAGAGAGCTGGAGAGCCCGCAATCTCCGGCGGGCCATCCGCCTGGCGGACAGCAGTGGCATTGGACAGCAGGTGCTGCTGCAGGCACAGCAGCGACTGACTCTTGTCCGTGAGATCCACACGACTGCAGCCGGCCTGGTGATCGCTCGTGACATCAACCACGCCAGTGCAATCGCAGCCGTTCTGCGGGAGGACGGTCATCGCGTGGATCTGGTGCACTCACAGGACACGGACGCCCCGGAGCGGCTGGCACGGTTTCAGACCGGTGAGGCTGACTGGCTCGTGAGCATCGACATGTGTGCGGAAGGCTTCGATGCGCCGCGGTTGCGCGTCGTGGCCTACCTGACGACGGTGGTGACCCGCAGCCGTTTTGTGCAGGGAATCACCCGTGCAGTGCGGATCACGCCGGAGCTCGCTGCCAGCGAACCGATCCCCAGAAGGCCGTCCTATGTCTTTGCGCCTGCCGACCCGTTGCTGATGGACTACGCCCGTTCCTGGTCTGTGGCTGAACCCTACGTTCTGCGGGGCCGGGAAAGCCAGAGCGAGGGGACTGCTTCCCCTGGAGCGTGCTCATCGGGCCCATCACTGCCCCTGGAGGCCGTCAACGATGGCGCGTCTGCAGTGATCCGACTGAAAACGCCACAACTTCCGTCTTTTTTGCAGCGTTGACAACATCTTTAAGCAAAGAAAAATGCGAACTTCCATAAATCACGGTCCACTCCTGGACAGTTGATCCATCAGATTGATGCACGACGAGGACCGAAGCATGGATGCAGCAATGGAACGTCGAATCACCGTTGCAACCGGTTGGGCCTCCTCTCGGATCTCCATGCTGGACAAAGGTGAGCGCTATGAAGACAGTTACGCGGTGACCCAAGAATTCCGGGAATGGATTACTTGTATCGGCGAAGACGACGCCATGCTTGAGGCAAACGTTTTGGCTGTTCCGCGTAATCCCAGCAAACGCAGACGCGAGCTGGATTCAACCAGCAGCGATAACCCTATCGAAATCTAAAGAATTTATTAAACAGCCTGATTTTCGCGATCGGGCTCTCATCTATTTTTCAGCCAGATCCCGCTCCAGCTCAGCATCCGAGGGTTTTAGAATTTATCCATAATCATTCCGGATAAGAGATGACGGCTGAACGTCGGGAGCAAATAGAAAATGTTGTGATCGTTGGATCCGGCCCTGCCGGGTACACCGCGGCCATCTACGCCGCACGCGCCAACCTCCAACCTCTCCTGATCACAGGATTCCAGAGGGGTGGCATCCCGGGAGGCCAGCTCATGACCACCACCCACGTGGAGAACTACCCCGGATTTCCAGATGGAATCCTGGGCCCGGATCTCATGGATCTGATGAAAGCTCAGGCTGTCCGGTGGGGGACACACCTGCTTGAGGCGGATGCCGACTCGATTGACCTCAGCCAGCGGCCCTTCCGCATTGAAGCCGACGGACAGACGATTCTCAGCCATGCGGTTGTCATTGCAACCGGTGCCAGTGCGAACCGACTCGGCCTGCCCTCGGAGGAGAAGTTCTGGAGCAGCGGAATCAGCGCCTGCGCCATCTGCGACGGTGCCACTCCCCAGTTCCGCAACGCTGAGCTGGCCGTCGTCGGTGGTGGCGACTCGGCATGCGAGGAGGCTGTCTACCTCACCAAATACGGCAGCCATGTGCATCTGATCGTTCGCTCAGATCAGTTGCGCGCCAGTGCTGCCATGGCCGATCGAGTTCTGGCCAATCCCGCCATCACAGTGCACTGGAACAGTGCCGTTGAAGACGTCTCCGGCAACGAGTGGATGGAGCACCTGACCCTCAAAGATCGGAACAGCGGTGAGACCCGCACGCTGGAAGCCAAAGGCCTGTTTTACGCGATTGGTCACACGCCCAACACGGATCTGCTCAACGGCCAGATCGACCTGGATCCCAAGGGTTATCTGCTCACGGCTCCGGGACGACCGGAAACGTCCGTGGATGGTGTCTTCTCAGCCGGAGATGTTTCCGACGCCGAATGGCGTCAGGGCATCACTGCGGCAGGCAGTGGCTGCCAGGCCGCCCTGGCAGCTGAGCGCTGGTTGAGCCATCACAACCTGGCCACGCTGGTCAAACGTGAAGCGGTGGAGCCGGCCCAGGCCGAGCGTCCGGTGAACGTGGAGGTCACAACCGAATCAACCTTTGATCCTCAGGGTTTATGGCAGAAGGGCAGCTATGCACTTCGCAAGCTCTACCACGACAGCGACAAGCCCCTGATGGTGATCTACACCTCTCCGACCTGTGGGCCCTGCCACGTGCTGAAACCACAGCTGCAGCGTGTCATCAATGAACTGGACGGCAACGCTCAGGCTGTCGTGATTGATATCGACGCTGATCAGCAGATCGCCGAACAGGCAGGCGTCAGCGGAACACCGACGGTGCAGCTTTTCCATCGCAAATCGATGGTGAAACAGTGGCGTGGTGTGAAGCCGCGCAGCGAGTTCAAGAGCGCGATTGAAGCGCTTCCCGCTTAGCGACGACGTGGACCACCCGGGCGGTTTCCGCCTGGGCGGCCTCCCGGAGCGCCAGCATTACGTTCGCGGTAGGTGATCCTTCCACGGGTGAGGTCGTAGGGGCTGATCTCAACCAGAACCTTGTCTCCGGCAAGCAACTTGATCCGGAACTTTGTCAGCTTGCCGGCAGCGCGGCAGAGACATTGGTGACCAGCCGGCTGCTCGAGGGTGACCAGATAGAACCCATTGCCTTGTTCCTTCTCGATCACGCCCGAGGTTTCGATCATGCGCCGGTATCAGCTCGATAGAGGCCCAGCTTAAAAGGGCATCGCACCAAACATCTCGGGAGAGGCCTCACAGCACCTAGGCTCCTCGCCTCGAAACGATGCAATCCGTGATCCTTCCTCCCCTGACAATGGACCTCGGACTGCTGCTGATCTCCATCGGTGTGGTCAATCTGTGGAGGGCTCGCGAAAACGCCGGTTGATAACTCTTCTGCTGAACAAGCCCTATGGAGTGCTGAGCCAGTTCACTCCTGAAGAGGGCTGCCGCTGGAGATGCCTGGCCGATTTCGTGAAGGTTCCGGAGGTCTACGCAGCTGGCAGGCTCGACGCAGACAGTGAAGGTCTGCTTCTTCTCACCAATCAAGGGCTTCTGCAGCAACAGCTCACCGATCCGCGCTTCGGTCATTGGCGGAGTTACTGGGTGCAGGTGGAAGGGTTGGCCAACCCGGAACAGCTCGAATCTCTGCGGAATGGTGTGATTGTTCAGGGGCAGCGAACGCGGCCAGCCAAGGCGGTGTTTTTGTCGCAGGCGGATGGCCCGCCTCTGCCGGAACGAGACCCTCCGATCCGATATCGAGCCAGCATTCCCACCAGTTGGCTGGAACTGCAGCTGCGTGAAGGCCGGAACCGCCAGGTACGACGCATGACCGCAGCAGTTGGTCTGCCCACTCTGCGGCTGATGCGACGCAGCATTGATCTGATGGATGGACAGCCGCCTCTCAACATCAATGGTCTCTCACCCGGAGAATGGCGAGAAGTGAATCCTGCGGAAGAGAAACGGCTGTTTCGCTTGATCAGCAGCAGGAGCCGGACGACTCGGGGAGCTCACCGACGAGGGTGACCGCCCGGAATTCAATTCCATCCACCACGCGCCAGGGCTCTTCACTGCGGTCGGCGTAACGAACCTGCTCGAAGCCAAGGGCCTGAAAATCAGCGAGGAATTCCTGCTCCTGCCAGGCACCGCTGATACAGCCACTCCAAAGCTCAGGGTCCTGTTGCAGCTTCAGCGGCACTGAGCGGTCGCAGACGATATCGCTGATGGCCACCCGGCCGCCTGGAGCCAGAACCCGACGAATGTTGCTGAGGAGACGCTGTCGTGAAACCGGGTTCACCAGATTCAGCACACAATTGCTGAGGACCACATCAACGCTGGCATCCGGGACCAGAGGGGTTCCGTCAGACGTTTGCTGATCCAGGGCTTCGATGGCGCCCTCAAGGAATGCAACATTGGCGTAACCGATGGCATCAGCCACTTCAGCTGCAGCACCACGGGACAGAGCCAGCATCTCGCTGTTGCGGTCGACCCCGATCACCCGGCCTTCAGCTCCAACCACCTGGGCACAGATGAAGGCGTTTTTGCCGCTGCCGCTTCCCAGATCCAGCACACGATCTCCGGAGCGAACCCAGCGGGTTGGATCTCCACATCCGTAATCGCGCTCCACCACTGCTTCTGGAATCACAGCAAGCAGGGCCGGATCAAACCCCACCGGCGTGCAGAGGCAGGCTTCCTGCTCCTGAGCAGCTGCGCCGTAACGGTCTTCAACCGCCTGCGTCTGATCGAGGGATGTTGACGATGTGCAGCATGGATCCGACATCAGCCGATGGCCTCCTGGAGTTCACGCACAACATTCCACTGTCCATACCAGTAATTGGCCTCAGCCCGTCGGGACGGATCATCCAAACCATCGATGGCATCCGGCCCCAACGACTTCCAGAGCTCGTTTCCGCAGGCTCGATTGAGGCCCTGCTCGGCTTCATCCGACAACAGTTGCAGCCGGCGCTGCAGATTTTTCAGCTGAGCAACCGCCATATCGAGAAGACGAATAAAGACATAGTACAAAAAAACTACTGAGCGAATGCTTCAGAACGGCAGTTTCTTCTTGGCGTCCTTATCGAGATCGGCTTCCATCTCACGCAGGCGCTTCAGAATCGTGTCGTAGTACTCACGGAGATAACTTTCCATCGACGTTGTTTCCGATGGATCGAGGCCAAAGGCGGCGTAGGTCGACTCCATGGGGGCATCCAGTGACTGGCCGCTTCCGGTGACTTCCGCAAACGCCAGACGCTCAGCAATATTCACTGCAGGCTCAAAGAAGGATGCGATGGCCTGCAGCGCCAGAATCGGGGCTGGTCCCATGCGGAACACACGGGCCGACTTGCCCGTGCATCTCTCACAGAACTGCACAAGCTCACCGCTGTTCCAGGCTTTCGGACCGACCACAGGAAAGCTGTTTCGGATGGTCTCCGGCCGATCCAGTGCCGCCACAGCGAAACGGGCCACATCCTGGGTGTTCATGTAAGCAATGGCTGTGGGCGATCCACTGACCCAGACGGTTTGACTCTCGAGCACAGGGATGGCGAACTGGCTGATCACGCCCTGCATGAAGGCAGCGCCCTGCAGGATCGTGTAGTCAAAATCCGAGGATTCGAGAAAGTTTTCGGTGCAGGCCTTGATGTCCATCAAGGGAACGGAACGATGCCGATGCGCTCCCAGGAGAGACAGAAAGACATAACGCTTGACATCCGCACGCTCACAGGCGCGCAGAAGATTCACTTTTCCGTCCCAGTCAGTGACGTAAATGCTTTTGGGGTCATCGGGACGACTTGTTGCTGCATCAATGACCGCATCGACACCATCAAGGGCGTAGTCGAGACTGTCGGGCTGAAGCAGGTTTCCCCTGGTTAATTCGCAACCCCACTCCTGAAGAAAGGAGGCTTTACGGGGAGTCCTGACCATGCAACGGACCTGGTGGCCATCATCGAGGGCACGGCGGGCGATCTGTCGACCCAGGGTGCCCGTGCCACCAACCACCAGAACCTGCATGGGCCCATCTGAACAAGTCTGGGAGCCTAGATGGCTCACGCCGGGAGCCGGGGATCAGTCCCCCTGAAGCTTGAGCAGCAGTGCACCACCAGCGAGGCCGATGGGAATCAGCACCCAGAAGATGGCAGCTGTTCCAAAGATCTCCGAAGCCATGGCACGGTCTTTCACTGACGATATTTAATCCCTTCAGGGGCTTGTTCGCTGCAGGTCTGTAACAGGTCGGGAAGAACAGCGTTTGTGCGGATCTGTCCGGCCATCAATGCACTGGCGAAGGCTTGATGCCCCTTGCACCTCAAGGCCTGCACAAGTTCATCAAGGGGTGGTGGACCACTGCATCCAAGACGTTTGGCGAGCTCGGCCGTCGGCCACACCGTCGGCGGGCTGCCGGGATCAGCAGCAAGACGTCGCAGCAACCGGCGACTGGAGGATCCGATCAAATCCGCATGCTTGAGGCATGGATCTCTCTGGAGCACCGTCAGAAACTCCTCATCCTGAAGGGGGCCGATCCACAGAGGACCGCTGACACTCCAGAGTCCCTGGCCTTGAGAGCAGGAGCAGGGAGGCCAGCCCCTGAGCTTCATCAGCGGTTGAAACTGCTGATCTCCACAACGTTCACAACGAGCCACCAGGCCCAGACACTGCTCCTCAAGAGGCCGCAGCTGGCGAAGCAATCTCACCGCCAGGCGGAATGTGCGACCTTCACTGAAGCTCAGCAATGGTTGAACTCCTCGACCAAGAAGCCATGCCTGGCGAGCCAGAAGCCCCAGTTGCTGACGCAGGGCCATTTCCCAGCTGGCCGGATGCACCCGCGCTGCTGAACCCAGATTGCGAAGCGCACCTCGACGGTCATGGCCAGTGGGAGATCGGCCATCGGTGCTGGCCAGAAACAGAATTCCTTCAAAGCGCAGCACCTGCAGCACTGGCTGCAGCAGGGCCCCCGGCGCACCGAAGGCATCCAGATCGATCAGATCAAAGAAGCACCCATCGAGATACGCCTGGCCAAGCAGCAGCTCAGCCCGAACCGTGGTGATCTCAACCGGGGGGGCCAACGCTTCCAGATTGGCCTCAAGCAGATCGCGACGATCGACGTCGGCATCATTGACATGCAGCCGCACCGGAACACCGTCTGCTGCAGCTGATTCGAGTCCCCAGCGCATGGCGCGGATACCGCATCCGGCCATGAGATCAAGCCATCGCAATGGGGCAGAGGCCTGGCTTCGTTGATGCCGCGCAAGCAGAACCGAGAGGTCCCTGGCGGGGCGTGATTCAGGTCGAAAGAATCCTGAGCCGAGCTTGAGCCGAGCTGCTCCTTCGCGATAGTTGGGGACCAGAGAACTCAGGGTTGTGGTCGCTGCTGTTGACCAGACTGCCGATTGGGGTGTCCAGCAGATCTGGCGCTGGCGGGGTTACCGCTGCCACTGGCGCGTGACGGGTCCGGAGGCAGGTCGTCCTCTTCTCTTATTGCATGGTTTCGGAGCATCGAGCAGCCACTGGCGTCGCACGGCTCCCCGTCTGGGCCAGCTCGGATGGCGGGTCTACAGCCTGGACCTGCTTGGCTTCGGAGACTCCGAGCAACCTGCCCGACCGTTGAGCAACCGGCTCTGGGGTTTTCAGGTGTGTGCATTCCTCAGGCAGGTTGTTCAGCAGCCCGCCGTTCTGATCGGCAACTCTCTGGGAGGGCTGACGGCTTTGACGGCTGCAGTCCAGCAGCCGCAGTGGGTTCATGCTGTCGCCGCAGCACCGCTGCCGGATCCCACCCTGGTGAATCCTGTTCCCAGAACCGTCGCGCGCTGGAAGCGGCGTTGGACGCGACGTCTTGTCCGGATCGTCCTGCATCTGCTTCCGCTGGAGCTGCTGGTTCCGCTGATCAGCCGTACGCCGCTGCTGAAGCTGGGATTACAGGGGGCGTATCTCAACAGCGTTGCGGAGGATCGGGAACTGCTCGCGTTGATTGCCCGCCCGGCCCGTCGTCCCACGGCAGCACAAGCCCTGCGGGGGATGAGCCTCGGAATGGCTTTGCGCTCTCAGGCCACCACCGCTCCCGCCTTGCTGCATGGCCTGCAACGACCGTTGCTGCTGATCTGGGGTCGGGAAGACCGGTTCGTGCCGCTCAGCATCGGTGAAACCATTCGTCAACAACACCCCGCCGTGGAGCTTGCGGTGCTGGATGGCTGTGGCCATTGCCCCCACGATGAAGTCCCGGAACGCTTCATCAACGTGCTGATGCCGTGGCTGGACCGTAACTTGGGTGACAACAGACCGGCAGGGGACAAACAGCGGCGATGAAACACACCCTTTCGGTGGTTGTGGAGGATGAATCCGGAGCCCTGAGCAGGATTGCGGGCCTGTTCGCTCGACGCGGTTTCAACATCGACAGTCTGGCCGTGGGGCCGGCTGAGGCCGAGGGACAGTCGCGACTGACCATGGTGGTCGAGGGTGACGATCAGACCCTTCAACAGATGAGCAAGCAGCTGGACAAGCTGGTGAACGTTCTCCAGGTTCTTGATCTCACCCAGCGGCCAGCAGTGGAACGGGAACTGATGCTGTTGAAGGTTTCCGCTCCTGCTGAGAGTCGGAGCGCGGTGTTTGATCTGGTTCAGGTTTTCCGGGCCAAGGTTGTGGATGTGGCCGATGAGGCTCTCACCCTGGAGGTGGTTGGTGATCCAGGCAAACTCGTTGCCCTGGAACGACTGATGGCCCCTTTCGGCATCCTTGAAATCGCACGCACCGGGAAGGTGGCTCTGGAACGGGCCTCCGGAGTGAACACCGAGCTCCTGAAGGTTTCACCAAGCGAAAGCCGGATTCCAGCCTGAGCTCATTCAGTCAGGCTGGCACTGTTGATGCGATCACCCTGTTCGATCTGGTCGATCACATCGAGCCCCTTGGTCACGCGGCCGAAGACGGCATAGCGACCATCCAGTTCCGGTAGAGGTCGCAAGGCCACGTAGAACTGAGCACTGGCGGAATCGGGTGCCTGAGATCGGGCCATGGCGACGGAGCCACGCTCATGGCTCAGAACCAGACGCTGCAACTCGGCAGGATTGGAACTGACGCGGCTGTAACGCGGTGCGTCCTCCCCCTCGAAGAGAACCTCCAGAGGAATGAGACGGGCCTGACCAGAGGAAGGATCAACAAAACTGCCGGTACCGAGTTTGGTCATCGGCACGGATCGATCACTCGACTGGGGATCACCCCCCTGCACCACAAAAGGAACAGGTTCTTTCACCACCCGGTGAAACATGGTCCCGTCATAGACGCCCCGATTCACCAGATCGACGAAATTGCCAGCCGTGAGTGGCGCGGCATCGCCATCCACCTCGATCGTGATGTCACCACGGCTGGTGCTCATCTGAACAACGGCTTTGCCCTGGAGGCAAGCCGCCTGAGCATCAGCACAACCACGGGACACTTCGGCCCGCGGCGACGCACTGCAGCTGATCAGCAGAGGGATCAGCAGAAGAGACCAGAGAAAAGAGCGCCGCATCGTTATCAGAGACCTTCGAGATTGACGCCCAGAAATCGGGCCAGTTCAGCTCCATCCTGTTCAAGCTGCGCAAGCGGGAGAGGCTCACCCACGCGGGTCAGTGGCATATCGCGACGGCCCTGAATACGCAGAGCGACACGACGACGTGAATTGAAGCCATCGCGGACTTCAACTTTCACCGCCTTCACATCCTTGATCGGGATTTCGACGTTCACAGGCTTGCGGAACCCACGGCGGCTGATCGTGACCACACCGGCCTCCTTGTCAAAACGGTTGCTGCCTCCACCGACATTCACGGCAATGACGTACCAGAGGTAACTGGCCAGAAGGGCTGCGGCGATGCTGTAAAGCCCCATGACCAGTCCCTGAGGGACAAAGATCAGGGCCGAAGGATGCCCCAGCGGCAGCAGATCACGTCCCAGATAGCTGGACAGCGATGCGAGCAGGAATCCAACACCGCCGATGCTGACAGCAGCGGCGACAAGGAAATTCGACAAGCGGCGGGAGCCGAGCACTGGCTGCTCAAGCACGTCTGCGGTCATGGCCATCCCAGGGGGGAGCCCATTGTGAATGCAGATGCCGTCCCACGGGGGAACAGGAAGAAATCCCTAAGAACTGAAGCGATACAAGCGATTTCAGGTCCAGCAAACATTCCCCAACCAACCCTTTTTGATTGTTAAGGTCGCGGACGTATCCCACAGC
Organism: uncultured Synechococcus sp.; assembly: GCA_913050565.1. Lineage (GTDB taxonomy): Bacteria > Cyanobacteriota > Cyanobacteriia > PCC-6307 > Cyanobiaceae > Parasynechococcus. Next base: position 79 of record CAJWZW010000025.1, on the reverse strand, counting down.
CTGCGGCTAACCGCACCGTTCACCTCTCATGACGATCGCTGTAGGACGCGCGCCACAGCGGGGATGGTTTGACGTCCTC
>CAJWZW010000024.1 GCA_913050565.1 uncultured Synechococcus sp. | reverse complement strand
CCTGAATTTCCTGCTCGTCGTAGACCTCCCGGTAGCGACGACGCTGCTGCATGTAGGTCATCTGTCCAGTCACCACCCTGAACAGGTAGGAACTGGTCCAGATCACAACGATCAGCACCAGCACCGCCTGGGCTGCGATGCCGGCGGAGAAACCCTCCAGGCCTGCCGCATCGAATCCGACGTAACCAACTCCCCCCAGCAGGAGAACAGCCAGTCCGATCAGCAGAACCTTCCCGCGGGTCAAATCAGTTCTCTCCCTGACCGCTGAGGCGAAGGTTCAGGAACGGGGCAAACACGATCATTCCCGGGAAAAACAGGAACACCAGCCCGTATACCAGCAGCCGCTCGATGTTCCCCATCCTTGGCCAGCGGCTGTTCATCCAGACGAACAGAGCCAGGGGGATCACCAGAAGGTACAGACCACCCAGCAGGCCATAGGCCAGGAGCACAAGCACTGTGTCCTGAGTCAACAGGTTGACGATGGATTGGGGGTCCAAATCCGACCAACGAATGGGGCGAATCTAAGATGTCCTCACCGGGGGCATGGCGGAATCGGTAGACGCACGCGACTTAAAATCGTTTGGGCTGAAAAGCCTGTGGGGGTTCAAGTCCCCCTGCCCCCATCTGTGCTCAGGAGCACTCGTCGAGCAGAGCCTGGAGCTTGCTGCGGAATTCACCCTTCTGAGAACCACCTTTGATTTCACCCTGGATGGCGAAGTCGCCCTCGGGTTCAGTGACCAACAGATAAGTGGGCCAGCCCATTCCCTCCTTCTTGGGATATTTCGCCAGAAGAATGCGGCGGTATTTCTTGTAGGCCTCAAGGTCCTGCAGCATCACGGATACGAAGCTGCAGCCCAGCTCTTCGGCGACCTTGGAGTCGTAATGGCTCATCCGATGACAGGTGCCGCAGTCTTCGGAACTGAACTTGATCAGGTGCATCACACGATCGTCCAAGACAGGATCTGTCCAGCATGGAAGGGAACCAGGCCATCCACAAGTTCAGGCACCAGCTGATCACGCCGTTTCAGGGTGATGCAGTCGTTGTTGATGGGCAATCCATAAAAATTCGGGCCGTTTCGACTGGCGAAGGCCTCCAGATGATCCAGGGCGTTTTCTTCGTCAAACACCTGGGCATAGCTCTCGAGAGCGTGCGGTGCGTTGAAGATGCCGGCACAGCCACAGGATGTTTCCTTCCCGGAACGCTCATGGGGGGCTGAATCGGTTCCCAGGAAAAAACGGGCATCTCCGCTGGTGGCCGCTTTTCTGAGGGCCAGACGGTGCTTCTCCCGTTTGGCGACAGGCAGGCAGTAGAAATCGCTGCGAAGACCGCCGGAGAACATCGCATTGCGATTGATGTGCAGATGATGCGGTGTGATCGTGGCGGCAAGATTTCGATCCACGGAACCCACGAAGTCCACAGCCTGTTCCGTGGTGATGTGCTCAAACACGATGCGCAGATCGGGATGTCTGAGCGTCAGAGGTTTGAGATGGCGTTCGATGAACGTTGCTTCACGGTCGAACACATCGACCTCCGCATCCGTGACTTCGCCATGAATCAGCAGCGGCATGCCGATGCGGGCCATGCAGGCCAGCACCGAATCGATGCGGAGCAGATCGGTGACACCGGCGGCTGAATTGGTGGTGGCGTTGGCTGGGTACAGCTTCGCGGCGGTGAACACGCCGTCGCGAAAGCCGCTTTCCAGTTCCTCAGGGGGGATGTCATCGGTGAGGTACGCCGTCATCAACGGCGTGAAATCCATCTCCGATGGGCAGGCCGCCCGAATGCGCTCCCGATAAGCCCTCGCTGCAGCAACGGTGGTGACCGGTGGCCGCAGGTTGGGCATCACGATGGCCCGACGGAAGGTTCGAGCTGTATCAGTCACCACCCGTTGCAACATCTGCTCATCACGCAGGTGCACGTGCCAGTCGTCCGGCGAGGTGATCGTGAGCTGATCAGCCATTCATGGGCAATCCCTCAACAGCCAATCGTAGAGCGGTCAGTCGATCCGAACCGATGTTCTGCTCGGGAAGGCGTTCCAGCAGTTTCATCTTCTCGAGGCGCTTTTCGGTGCTGCCACTGGCTCCAACAAGGAACACCTCTCGACCCACCTCAATGGCTTCCTTCACCGCGTTCTCCAGCGCGATGGCGGCTGTCACACCCATGTGGGAGACCTCGGAGAGATCGAACACCACCACCCGGCAGTTGCCAATCGCGTTGTGCTCCCGGGCGATCGCCTTGGCCACACCGAAAATCATCGGGCCCGCCAGCTGGAACAACAGAACCTTGCCGGAGGCCTGATCCAGCAACTGCTGTTCCTCACTGCTGAGCTCAACGTCATCGTCAGCGGTGCTGATCGTTTTCACCTTGCGCGACTGAAGCGCGCTCATCCGGTCGATCGTGAGCACATTGGCAACGAAGACGCCGATTCCCACTGCGGTGATCAGGTCCACCAACACCGTGAGGGCGATCACGCCATAGGTGATCACCGCAGCTTTGACGGACAGGTGGTGGGCCCGCTGAAGGAAATCCCAGTCGATGATGTCGATGCCGACCTTCAGGGCGATGCCGGCGAGAACCGCCAGGGGGATGGTGGAGGCCAGGGGAGCAGCAGCCAGCACCACCACCATCAGGATCAGGGCCCTGATCAAGCCGGACAGGGCTGAGCGACCACCGGCCTGAATGTTGACCACGGTTCCCATCGTGGCGCCGGCTCCGGGAAGACCTCCGAACAGACCGGAGGCGATGTTGGCGAAGCCCTGCCCGACCAGTTCCTTGTTGGAGTCGTGCTCAGTGCGGGTGAGGCTGTCAGCCACCACCGAGGTGAGCAGAGCATCGATGCAGCCCAGCATGCCGAGCACTGCGGCATCCACAAACATCAGGCGGATCTGCCCTCCGCTGTAATTGGGAATCTGCAGGGTGGGCAGCTCCGCATTGAAGGCCGGAATGGTCTTGAGTCCGGCGTCCTGGAACAGGGTGATCGAAAGCAGTGTTCCGAGCACGAGGGCCAGAAGCTGAGGAGGGCAGAACTTCTTGATTCCGGACGGAGTCAGCCAGAGGATCGCGACGGTGATCAGCGCCAGCGTCAGCTCCATCGGCTGAATGCCGGCCATCAACGTCGGCAGGCTGGTGAGCGTGCCGATCACACCACCGGACGCCTCCTGGCCGAAGAAGGCAGGCAGTTGCAGGATCACCAGGATTGCTCCGATCCCGGACATGAAGCCCGAGATCACGGTGTAGGGCATCTGGGTGACGTAACGACCCAGACGAAACACCCCGAACAGGATCTGAAAAATGCCGGCAAGGATCACCACCGTGAACGCCATGGCCATGGCGGTCTCCTTGTCCGGAGCGGTGGATGTGAGGCTGAGGATCACCGAGGTGAACACCACCGTCATGGGGCCGGTGGGCTCTGAAATCAGGGTGGGGGTTCCACCGAACAGAGATGCCACCAGGCCGATGATCACGGCACCCCAGAGGCCGGGAGCGGGATCACCCGTGGCAGCCACACCGAAGGCCAGGGCCATTGGCAACGCCACAACGGCGGCGGTCAGCCCTCCGAAGGCGTCGCCGCGCAGGTTGTTCGCATTGATGCGGTTCAGCAAGTTCCGGTGCTGCTGTCGTGGCTGGTGACCTTAGGTCGGTTCCCGGCAAAGCAGAATTCCCGCGTACCAGCTTCCAGCGATGCCGGACTTTCTCAGGGCCACGATCGAAGTACTGCTCGGCATCGGGCTGTTGTTCGGCGGGGGCGAGCTGTTCGTCCAGGGTTCCGTGGCGCTGGCCCTGTTTTTTGGGATTCCGCAGCTGGTGATCGGTCTCACGGTGGTGTCGCTGGGCACCAGCGCACCGGAACTGTTCGTGAGCCTCAGTTCCGTGTTCAAGGGATCCGATGCCCTGGCGGTGAGCAATGCGGTCGGCAGCAACATTTTCAACGTGATGGTGGTGCTCGGAGCCAGTGCGCTGGTGCTGCCTCTGCGCGTTGAGAGTCGTCTGGTGCGACGGGACATCCCCCTGCTGATCGCCATTTCAGCGGCGGTCTGGGGCATGGCCTCCGCCGGCCGGATGACCTGGCAAGCCGGAGTCGCACTCCTCGTCGGGTTGGTGATCAACACCATCTGGGAAATCCGCACCGCCCGTGAACAGCCCGATGTGAGTGTCGATGCCGAGCCCGAGGTGGATGCAGACGCCGGCCAGGGGGGATGGCTCCTGGCCGTGTTCAAGCTGATCGCCGGAATCGCGGTTCTCACCATCGGATCGCGGGTGTTGGTGGAAGGGGCGGTCGCAGCGGCGACGCTTCTGGGCGTGAGCGAGGCAGTCATCGGACTCACGATCGTTTCAGCCGGCACGTCAACACCGGAACTGATCACGTCGATGGTGGCGGCACTGCGCGGTCGCACGGACCTGGCCATCGGCAATGTTGTGGGCAGCTGCCTGCTCAACCTCACCCTGGTGCTCGGTGGCGGTGCTCTGGCAGCGGGCAGCCGGGGCCTGCTCGTCTCAGCAGACCTGATTCAGGATGATCTGCCGGTGATGCTGCTCACCAGCCTGGCCTGCCTGCCGATCTTCTGGACCAAAGGGCGCATCTCACGCGTGGAGGGGGGCCTGCTTCTCGGCCTCTATCTGTTGTATGTGGTCGACAACATCCTGCCCCGCACCACGATGGCCAGCTGGGCCGATGAGTTCCGGCTGGTGATGCTCTGCCTGGTGATCCCCGCTGTCACCATCATCATCGTCATCCAGGCATTGCTCTACTGGAAAGGAAACTCCAACTCTCAGCAGCGGCTCATGGACTGAGCCATGAGACGGAAGGAGTTGTATTTCACCACGTTGTGCTGACGGCTTGAACGGCGCTGTTCATCCTTGAACTAAGCCATTCCCGAACAAGAATGTTTGAGCTGCTGCCGCCGCTCAACGACAAAAATCTCCCCTGGCTCGACGTCATTCATCCGATCGTCGTTCACTTTGTGATTGCGATGGCCCTGATTTCGGTGGTCTTCGACATGATCGGGGTGGTCACGGGGAAAAAAAATCTCTTCGAAGTCAGCTTCTGGAATCTGATCGTCGCAACCGTGGCGATCTTCATCGCCATCATCTTCGGCCAGATCGAGGCTGGGCTCGCCAATCCCTACGGCGCATCACGAGACATCCTCAACATCCACAGCACCATCGGCTGGTCCCTTGCCGGAGTTCTGGCATTGCTCACGAGCTGGCGGTACGTGGCTCGTCAAAGGAACCCAACCGCTCTGCCCAAAGCCTTTCTGGCCCTTGATGTGGCCCTGGCCGCACTCGTGCTGGTCCAGGTCTATCTGGGCGACAAACTGGTGTGGGTGTATGGCCTTCACACCGTTCCGGTGGTGAAAGTCATCCGGGAAGGGGTGCTGTCATGACAGCGATCGCCACCATCGCCTCCCCGATCAACGACATCGCCGACTCCCTCGGCGCCAACGACCTTCCCTATGCCATACCGGTGCATCCAAACCTGGTGCACCTCACCATCGGTCTGTTCGCCATCGGGATCGCTTTCGATTTCGCCGGTGCCTTCTACCCGCTGGAAAAACGGTTGTTCCGTTTTCTCGCGCTGCCGGTGACGCGCAGCGGATTCCACGATGTGGGCTGGTACAACCTGCTGGCCTGCAGCAGCATCAGTTTCTTCACCGTGGCGGCAGGCTTCTACGAGATGCTGCTGGCGGTGCCGCTGCCGGGTGTGCGCAGCGTGCTGGGACAGACGGCGATCGACACGATGCTCTGGCACGCCATCGGCGGTGTCGCCATTCTTCTGGTGATCGTCGCCATGACGATCTGGCGCGGCTACCAGCGATTTGTCTGGCGAAAGGATCTCGGACGTCAGGTCACCTGGCTGTATCTGTTCAGTGGAGCGTTGATGCTCGTGTTGATGGGACTTCACGGAAGCCTTGGTGCCTGGCTTGCCAGCGACTTCGGCGTGCACATCACCGCAGACCAGCTGCTGGCGGCAGGTGCCGACCTGAATGAGGTGTTGCCATGACAACGACAACTCCCGGGAAGGGCCCCAACATCGGCGCCATCGTGATCATCACGATCGCCGTTGGACTGAATCTGGTGATCGCCAAAATGATGGCGAACTGGTCCTACAGCTGGTTTCCGCCTCAGGCCTCCAGCGCAGCTCCTTACGTCGATGATCTGTTCGCACTCGAAACAGGCATCGGCTCGTTCATCTTCTTCGGTTGCACAGGCTTCATGGGCTGGGTGCTGCTGTTCAACCGGGCCGGTAAGTACGACGAAAGCGACGGTGCACCGATCGAGGGCAACACCAAGCTGGAGATCACCTGGACGATCATTCCCCTGGTGACGGTTTTCCTGATCGCCACCTATTCCATGAATGTGAACATGAAGCTTCAGACCCTTGGTCCGAAGCACAAGTACGCAATCGGCACGGATCCAACAACACTGATTGCGAATGATCCGAAGGCGGACATCGGTCCGATTGATGTCATTGCCCGTCAATGGAGCTGGGAATTTATCTATCCCAATGGCGTGCGGAGCTCGGAACTTCATCTGCCCGTTGATCAACGCGTGAACTTCCGCTTGATCTCAGAGGATGTTCTGCACAGCTTTTTCGTGCCCGCCTTCCGTCTGAAGCAGGACATCATTCCGGGCAGCATTATTTCGTACAGCCTCACTCCCACGAAGGAGGGCCGATTCCGTCTGCGGGACGCCATGTTCAGTGGGGCCTATTTCTCTCAGAACCAGACCAATGTTGTTGTTGAGTCGGAAGCGACCTACGCGGATTGGTTGAAGAAAACAGCCGGTCAACCACTCCAGCCCGGGCTGGATCCTGGGCGAAGTCTGTACGACCGACGTCTTGCCCGTGGGGACAAGGGTTGGGCAACGGTGCCTCCGGCTCCACCACCAATGGTGAACGACCCCGGTGATCCCTCCATCCCCCACGACGCCTGAGGCATGTCATGACAATCACGAATTACGACCCTCGCATCCTCAAAGCGCCCCACCCCGTCCCCGGAGCGCCGGACAACTGGAAGCGATTTTTCAGCTTCAACACCGATGCCAAGGTGATCGGAATTCAGTACATCGTCACCTCCCTGTTTTTCCTGCTGGTGGGTGGATTGCTGGCGATGATTGTGCGCGGTGAACTGATCACGCCACCGGCGGATCTGGTTGATCCCAGTGTCTACAACGGGCTTTACACCATGCACGGAACAGTGATGCTGTTCCTCTTCCTGTTCCCGATTCTCAACGGCTTCAACAACCTGCTGATTCCCACCATGATCGGCGCGCCCGACATGGCGTTTCCCAAGTTGAACGCCGCGGCGTTCTGGTTGGTTCCGGTGTTCGCAACGGTGCTGATGGGGAGCTTTTTCGCCCCCGGAGGACCGGCCTCATCGGGCTGGTGGTCCTATCCGCCGATGAGTCTCCAGAACCCGCTGGGGCACTTCATCAATGGCCAGTTTCTCTGGATCCTTGCAGTCGCACTCTCAGGAATCTCCTCGATCATGGGGGCCGTCAACTTCGTGACGACGATCATCCGGATGCGCGCTCCGGGGATGGGCTTTTTCAAGATGCCCATTTTCGTTTGGACCGCCTGGGCCGCACAAACCATCCAACTGATCGGCCTGCCCCCCCTCACCGGCGGCGCCGTGATGCTGCTGTTCGATCTGAGCTTCGGAACATCCTTTTTCCGACCGGAAGGTGGTGGTGACCCGGTGCTGTTTCAGCACTTCTTCTGGTTCTATTCCCACCCCGCCGTCTACGTGCTGGTGCTGCCTGTTTTTGGCATTTTCTCCGAGTTGTTTCCTGTTTATGCCAGAAAGCCACTGTTCGGCTACAAGTTCGTCGCCATTGCATCCTTCGGAATCACTTTTCTCAGCATGATTGTGTGGGCTCACCACATGTTCTACACGGGAACTCCGAACTGGATGCGCCACATCTTCATGTTCACCACAATGCTGATTGCGGTGCCAACCGGCGTGAAGGTCTTCGCATGGTTGGGAACACTCTGGCAGGGAAATCTGAGACTCAATACACCGATGTTGTTCTGCCTGGGAGGTCTGTTCAATTTCATCTTCGCCGGAATCACCGGCGTGATGCTGGCGACCGTCCCCATTGACATTCATGTGGGAAATACAGCCTTTGTGGTGGCTCATTTTCATTACGTGATCTTCAACACAATTGGCTTTGGTGTTTTTGCGGGGATCTACCACTGGTTCCCGAAATTCACCGGTCGGATGTATTACGAAGGTCTGGGAAAAGTGCACTTCGTCCTCACCTTCATCGGCGCCACGCTCAACTGGTTGCCCCTGCACTGGGCAGGCCTGCTTGGGATGCCGCGCCGGGTTGCGTCCTACGACCCCGAATTCGCCATCTGGAATGTTCTGGGCAGCATCGGCGCCTTCATGCTCGGTGTTGCGTCCATCCCCTTCATCCTCAACATGGTGAGCTCGTGGGCCCGTGGTCCGCAGGCACCACCGAACCCATGGAGGGCGATCGGCCTGGAATGGCTGCTGCCTTCACCCCCTCCCGCGGAGAACTTCCAGGACGACATTCCCACCGTGATCAGCGAGCCCTACGGCTACGGCCTTGGTCACCCCCTCGTTGAAGACGAGGAGTTCTACGTCCGCCGATCACTGGAGGCCTGACCCGATGACTGCAGTCAATCCTGAGGTTCAGCTGAATCACACCCCGGGGCATGTGAAGCACGACGGTCACAACATGACCGGCTTTGTGATCTTCCTCTGCTCCGAGAGCGTCATCTTCCTCGCCTTCTTCGCCGGGTACGCGGTGCTGAAGCTCACGGCGCCCCAGTGGCTGCCGGATGGCGTCGATGGCCTGGAGGTGCGCATGCCTCTGATCAACAGCGTGGTGTTGGTGAGCTCAAGCTTTGTGGCCTATGGAGCCGAGGTCTGCCTCCATGCCCGCAAGCTCTGGCGGTTCCGAGCCGTCTGGCTGCTCACCATGGCCATGGGCAGTTATTTCATCTACGGGCAGTACGTCGAATGGTCCGAGCTGAGTTTCAGCCTGAGCAGCGGCGTCTTCGGGGGTTTGTTCTATCTGCTCACCGGGTTTCACGGATTGCACGTGATCACCGGCGTTCTGCTGATGGGATTGATGCTGTTCCGCTCCTTCAAACCCGGTAACTACGACAAGGGTGAGATGGGCGTCGCATCGGTGAGCCTGTTCTGGCATTTCGTCGATGTGATCTGGATTCTTCTGTTTCTTCTGATCTACGTCTGGCAGTAAGTCCATGATCATTGACGACAACCACTACGACGTCATCGTCATCGGCAGCGGTGCGGCGGGAGGAACCCTCGCCGGGGCCCTGAGCCGGCGAGGGAAAACGGTGCTGGTTCTCGAGCGTGGTGGAGCCATGGCACTGGAGGATCAGAACGTGGCCGATGTGGATCTGTTCCGCAAAGACCGCTACCACCCCAAAAACGAACGCTGGTTCGGACCGGACGGCGACCCCTTTGCACCACAGACCACCTATGCCCGCGGTGGCAACACCAAGATCTGGGGTGCCGTGCTGGAACGCATGCGCGAGCAGGACTTCGCTGAAGTCAGCCTTCAGGAGGGACTCTCTCCGGCATGGCCGTTTGATTACGCCGAACTGGCGCCCTTCTACGACAGGGCCGAGCAGTTGTACCGGGTGCACGGCAAATCGGGAGTGGACTCCTCGGAGCCGCAGCGTGAGGCTGATTTCCAGAATCCTCCAAAACCGGTGGAGCCGTTTTTCGAGCCGTTGCGTGCGGCCCTGAAACGGCAGGGATGCACGCCCTATGACCTCCCGATCAGCTGGTCGGAGGATCAGGATGATCCCAGCGGTGATGCCCAGTTGTTCGGACTGGAGATGGGTGATCCAGACCGGCTCCGTGTGCGGGAGAACGCCAGGGTTCTGCGTTTGCACGTCAGCTCCAGCGGACGCGAGATCCGAGGCGTTGAGGCGGAGATTGACGCTGATGTCTGGCTGTTCAGCGCTGATGTGGTGGTGATGGCGGCAGGGGCGGTGAACACCCCGGCAATCCTGTTGCGCTCCGCCAACAGTCACCACCCAAGCGGGATCGCCAATGGATCGGACCAGGTGGGTCGAAACCTGATGAATCTCCAGCTCACCTCGATTCTTCAGCTGGCCACGGAACGCAACAGCGGCCGCTACGGCCGATCCCTCGGCGTCAACGACTACTACTGGGGAGACAAGAACGTCAGCTTCCCTCTGGGGCATATTCAGGCGGCGGGCGGTGTCCTGCAGGACGCCTTGTTCGCCGAGTCGCCACCGGTGCTGTCGCTTGTCACCAAACTGATCCCCGACTTCGGCCTGGAACGGCTGGCGTCCCGTTCCGTGGCCTGGTGGGCCATGTCGGAGGTGGCGCCGGACCCCCACAACAAGGTGTGGTTGAACAATGACCAGATCCGGATCAATTACATCCCCAACAACCGTGAAGCCCACGACCGACTCGTCTACCGCTGGATCGACACCTTGAAGGCCGTGGAGAACGACCCGCTCACCAAGGTGGTGCTCAAGGCTCCGACCCATGCCCGTGGTGAGGCACCGTTGAGCGTGGTGGGCTTCGGCTGTGGGACCTGTCGGATGGGAACGGACCCCACGCAGTCAGTGGTCGACTCAGCAGGACGCTGCCACGACGTCAGCAACCTCTACATCGCCGATGCCAGCGTGTTTCCCAGCTGTCCGAGTGTCGGTCCGGGCCTCACCGTGATCGGCCTGGCGCTGCGCATGGCCGATGAGCTGAGCTGAGATCAGCCCATCGTCACAAACTCCTCGGACACCGAGGGGTGAAGGGCCATGGTGCGATCGAAATCGGCTTTGGTGGCGCCCATCCCGACAGCGATGGCAGCCATCTGGATGATTTCGGCGGCATGCTCGCCAACCATGTGGCACCCCAGGACGCGATCGGTACCGGCCTGAATCACCAGCTTGAGCAGACAACGGGGCCCACTGGCCGGCAGGGCCCGCGCCATCGACCGGAAGCGGGCACGGTGAACAACAACCGCGTCTGCGCCATAGGTCTCAACGGCCTGCTCTTCAGACAGGCCCACACTGGCCAGCTCGGGATCACTGAACACAGCGCTGGCCACCAGCGCGTGATCCACCCGGCGATGTTGGTCTGCGAACAGGGCATCGGCATAGGCCCGGCCCTCGTCAATGGCGACAGGGGTGAGATTCACCCGATCGGTCACATCACCCACGGCATGGATATGCGGAGCCGAGGTGCAGGAGTCGGCATCGACAACGATTCTTCCGTTGTCGATCGCGACACCCGCCAGCTCCAGACCGAGATCCGCAAGCCAGGGGCGGCGTCCGGTTGCCATCAGCACGCCACCACAGGGAATGCGCAGGCCATCGTCGAGCTGCACGGTGATATCGCCTGGTTCACCCTCCAGAGCCGCCACGGTCGCGTTGAACCGCATTTCAATGCCCTGGTCGTGCATGCCCTCCTGCACGGCATCCGCCAGCTCGGCGTCAAAGCCGCGCAGCAGGCGCGGACCTCGCACCACCTGCACCACGCTCACGCCGAGGCCGCGCATGATGCAGGCGAACTCACAGGCGATGAAGCCGGCGCCCACGACCACGACAACCTTCGGAAGGTCGGTCAGCTCGAACATGTCGTCGCTCACCCAGCTGAGCTCGACACCGGGGATCTGCGGCCGGACCGGTCGACCGCCGACAGCGATCAGCACCCTGGAAGCCTGAAGCTCCGACTCCACCGGACCACCTCGCTCCGATGAGATGCCGATGCTGTGGCTGCCGGTGAAGCGTCCCCAACCCTGGATGCGGGTCACACCGGCCTTGTCGAGGAAACCGAGATGGAGATGATTCAGCCGGTCCACCTCAGCGCGCACACGGTTGAACAACCCGGGCACATCGGAGTCCACCGAGCCGATGCTGAGTCCATAGGCCGATGCATCCGCCAGCTGATGCCGTGCCTGTGCTCCGTACACCAGCAACTTCTTCGGGACACATCCGCGGATCACGCAGGTGCCCCCCACCCGATCCCCCTCGACGATCGCGACCCTGGCCCCATGACGGGCCGCACGTTTGGCCGCGGCCAGTCCGCCGGAACCGGCGCCGAGAACGATCAGATCAAAGGAGGTGTCCATGTCGCGCACCGGGAAGTCGATGATTCTGCTGAAGCGACGCTGCCCCGGCGACCAACGCTGTGCGACCGGAGGATCTATGAGGGGGTGGAGTCCCCCTGCTCCCCATGTCCCAACCCACAGCGATCCCCGCTGCCCTGAGCTGGGTTGAACTCGAAGCTCTGGCCGCGCCGGAGGCCGATCGCGTGGAGGGACCCACCAACGCCCAGGCGACTCTGCGTCTGTTCGGTCGCACCGAGGATGAGGTGCTGGTGACGCTTTACAGGGATCACCACGCGTGGTGTCCCTACTGCCAGAAGGTCTGGTTGTGGCTGGAGTTCAAGCGGATTCCCTACCGGATCCGCAAGGTGACCATGCGCTGCTACGGCCGCAAGGAACCCTGGTTCCTCGATCGGGTTCCCTCCGGCATGCTTCCCGCTCTCGACCTGGACGGGCGGCTGATCACGGAGAGCGACGAGATCCTGATGGCGCTGGAGGAACGGTTCGGTCCGCTGGGCCTGCCGATGAACAGCGGGGAGGCTCTTCGACTGCGCCAGCTGGAACGGCTGCTGTTTCAGGCCTGGTGCCTGTGGCTTTGCAGACCCGGCCTCGGGAAATGGGCCGATCAACGGGCCCGGGAGCAGTTCCGCCAGATCGCGCAGCGGTTTGAACAGGAACTGCTTCGACAGGAGGGCCCGTGGCTGGATGCAGGAGCACCGGGCACCGTGGATCTGGTGTTCGTTCCCTATGTGGAGCGAATGAATGCCTCGCTGGCTTACTACAAGGGCTACCACCTGCGGCGGGAGCATCCAGCCATCAACGCCTGGTTCCTGGCCCTGGAACAGCTCGATACCTACCGGGGCACGCAGAGTGACATGCACACCCACGTGCATGATCTGCCCCCTCAGATGGGCGGCTGCTGGGCCAATGGCAGTGCAGAAGCCCGGTCATTGGCCGATCGGATCAACTGCGGTGAGGGTTTGGGGCAGGACGAGGCCAGCTGGGGCGATGCCGATGCTGTGCTCCACGGCCGGATCGCACTGCAGCGGGTGCTGCGTCACCGACAACGCCTGCTGGACCTGAATCCACTGGGTGCGGAACGCTTCGACCAACCGCTCCGCTGCGCGCTCACCAGGCTGGTCGAGGCAGGACAGCCCCAACCGGATCCGGAGAGTGCCCTGGCCCTGCGTCATCTGCGTGACCGGATCTCCGTTCCACGCGATATGCCCCTGCCGGCAGGACGGTTGCTGCGCAGAGCCCTTGAAGCAACAGCTGCCATGGATGGCCCACAGCAGCCTCGAAATCTGCCGGTGCGGGATCGGTTCGATCAGGATCCGATGCCCTTCGCATCCCCGTCCTAATCTGATCTTTTCAGCCGTGGCGTGACAGGTCAGCCATCCGGCTACAGACCGATTCCGGAGGCCGGCCCGGCCAGCGAGCTGTTCGAGGTGGCCGTGGCGTCCCTGCATCCCACCCAGTGGTGCGTCGGTCTGGCGGAGGTCTGGTCCAGGCAGCAGGACTACGCCCGTGAAACCAGGCAGACGCGACTGAGTGATCTCAAACGCAAACCAGTGCCACTGGTGCGCAGTGCAGGAGGACAGTTATGGATGGTGGATCGACACCATCGGCTGCGGGCGCTGCTGGAACTCGATCCCCAGACCACCACGTGGGGCTATGTGATTGCACAGCTGGACGTCGACGATCGCGCGGCGGTGCTGGAGGTGCTCGATCAACGGGGATGGCTGTATCTGTTTGATGGCCGGGGCAACGGCCCTCGCCCGGCGCTGGAGCTGCCCGGATCGCTGATGGATCTTGATGACGACCCCTACCGCAGCCTGGTCTGGAAGCTGAAACAGGAAGGTCTGATCAAACCGCAGCGACAGATCCCGTATCACGAGTTCCGCTGGGGCAACTGGTTGCGGCGCCGCCCTCTGCCCCCATTCAGTTCGCGGCACCTCACCCCTGCCCTGATTCCCGCCAGGCGTCTGGTCTGTTCCCAGGCCGCATCAAAACTGCCGGGCTGGAAGGGCGACGGCAGAAAGTGCCGCTGATCAGCGTTTGCGTCGCGAATCGATCTGGAGCAGGTCCCGCACCTTCTGGACCTGACCGGCGAGCTGCGGGTCCGATGCCAGTTTCTTTTCCACCTGATCGATCGCGTACATCACGGTGGTGTGGTCCTTGCCTCCGAAGGTGTCACCGATCCTCGGAAGGCTCAGATCTGTGCCCTGCCGCATCAGGTACATCCCCACCTGACGGGCCTGACTGACAGCACGGCGCCGGGTGCTGCTGCGCATCTCCTCGGCCGTGACATCAAACACCTCGGACACCTTGTCGATCACCTGCTGCGGGGTGACCTCCACCCCCTGACCGGTGGGATCGAGCATCGGGGCAACCGATTCAACCGTCATCGGCAGACCGGTGATCGAGGCGAAGGCCACCGCACGGGTGAGCGCACCCTCAAGTTCCCGGATGTTGGAGGTGAAACGCCCGGCGATGTAGGTGATCAGATCACGGGGCAGGGCCATGCGTTCCTGCTCAGCCTTTTTGTGCAGGATCGCCATGCGCGTCTCCAGATCCGGTGCCTGGATGTCCGCAATCAATCCCATCTGAAAGCGGGAGATCAACCGTTGCTGCAGACGGGGGATCTGACTCGGGGGGCGATCACTGGCAATCACCACCTGCTTGCCTGCTTCGTGCAGAGCATTGAAGGTGTGGAAGAACTCCTCCTGGGTGTATTCCTTTCCCTCGATGAACTGAATGTCGTCCACCAGGAGCAGATCAGCGGCCCGATAACGATCACGGAACGCCTTCATGCCGTCCTTGCGGATGCTGTCGATCAGGTCGTTGGTGAAGGTCTCGGTGGAGACGTAGGACACACGCGCCGAGGGATCGATCTCCAGGCGGTAGTGACCGATGGCCTGCATCAGGTGGGTCTTGCCCAGACCGACTCCACCACAGATGAACAGCGGATTGAACTCCCGTCCGGGGGCCTCTGCCACCGCGAGGGCCGCCGCATGGGCCATGCGGCTGTTGGGCCCCACCACGAAACGGCCGAACACATAGCGAGGGTTGAGCCCGGGCAGCACCCGCCGCGGAGCACCTGAAGGAACGGCCTCGGGTGCGGCGATCGCATCAGCGGCCATGGGTTGAAGCGGTTCGGCCAGATCCTCCGTAGGAGCCGCCATGGCTGAATCGGCCAGCACCACCACCTGGATCGGATGACCGCAGACACCGCTGGCCAGCTCAGCGATGCTTGGCAGCAGCTGTTCCCGTAAACGAACGCCGGCAAAGGGATTGGGGGCCAGAAGGCGCAGTTCCCCGTTGGCGAATCCGCTGCAACCGGTGGGACGGATGAATGTCTCAAACGTGGGCTTGCTGAGCGTGGCCTGCAGGCCTTCCTGGACCTTCAGCCAGAGCTCTTCGCCCGTCAACACCACAGCCGCATTCCTCCTGAAAGTCGAATCTACGCACGCCATCCGGATCGGGCAGCTTTAAATGTTGCAGCCGTGATCGCTCCTGGATGCAGCGTCAAAAGCGTTGGATCGGGCTCAGCCTGATCGTCACCACCATGACCTCCTGCAGCATGGTGTCGGACCTGGGGGGCCGAAATGTCCTGCCGGAGAGCAAACCTCCGGTGGTGAACGACCAACCCCGCGTTGCACCACTGCAACCCGGTGAAAACGTGATTGTGCGGGCCGTGGAGCGGGTCGGACCTGCGGTGGTGCGAATCGACACGGAGAAGGACATCAGCAATCCGCTCGGACGGATGCTGGGGATGGGCCCTTCCACTCAGCGACAGCAGGGGCAGGGCTCCGGTTTCATCACCCGTGCCAACGGTTTGATCTTCACGAACGAGCACGTGGTGCGGGGTGCCGATCGGGTGGCCGTGACCCTGCCCGACGGCCGTCGTTTCAACGGCAAGGTTCTCGGCGGTGATCCGCTCACTGATGTGGCCGTGGTGAAGGTGGCTGCCGACAACCTGCCGGTGGCCAGCCTTGGGGATTCCGACCTGCTGCGACCGGGGGAGTGGGCCATTGCCATCGGCAATCCATTCGGCCTGAACAACACCGTCACCGCTGGGATCATCAGCGCCGTGGGACGCAACGACGCGAACATCGGCCAGGGCCAGCGGGTTCCCTACATCCAGACGGATGCTGCCGTGAATCCCGGCAACAGCGGTGGGCCGCTGATCAGCGCCACAGGACAGGTGATCGGCATGAACACGGCCATCCGCAAAGCCCCCGGCGCAGGCCTCAGCTTTGCCGTGCCGATCAATCTCACCAAGCGCATCGCCCAGCAGATCGTTCGAACCGGACAGGCGTCGCACCCGTTCATCGGTGTGCACCTGCTGGAACTCACCCCGGAAGCCGCGCGGGAGATCAACGCCAACAGCAACCGCTGCAACCTGCCCGAAACCAACGGCGTTGTGGTGGTTGAGGTGTTGGAAGACAGTCCTGCGGAAGCCGGTGGGATGAGGCAATGCGATCTGATCCTCAAGGTGAACGACACCGCAGTGGACAACCCTGCTGATGTGCAACTGGCGGTGGACCGGGGAATCGTGGGGCAATCGATGCCCATCACCGTGGAACGGAACGGAGTCGAGCAGGTGCTTGAGGTTCAGCCGCAGGAGATGACACGCAAACGCTGAGATGCAAGCTCAGGCAGGCCTGGTGGTGATGGCGCGCTGGCCTGGTGCCGGCCGTTGCAAGCGAAGACTGGCGACGGACATGGCCGAGCAGCTGGACCTGTCGTCCAGCAGGGAACGCAGTGCCAGGCTGCAACGCCAGCTGTGCTGCCACACCCTGAACGTTGCCCGTGAGGAACAGAACAGGGGGCGAATCAGCCCTGTTCTGGCCGTCAGCGGTCTCGGGCCCAGAGCCGCCCATCGCTGGGGAGACCAACAGGGCATCCGGCGTGTACGGCGCCAGGGAGATGGATGCCTGGGAACCCTGCTGAAGCGCCAGCTGCTGCAGGAGCTTCGCTGGCGTAGGCCCACGCTCGTGGTCGGGACCGATATGCCGGACCTCAGCCATCAGGACCTGCACGGTGCGCTGACTCAGCTTGAGAGATGCGACCTTGTTCTGGGGCCTGCGCTGGACGGGGGCTACTGGCTGATCGGCTTCAGCCGGCGACTGATGCGTCGCCCCCAGTGCTGGCCGCTGATCGGCATCCCCTGGGGAGGGGCCAGCGTCTGCAGGCGCACGCTGGAAGCCGCACAGAGGGGCGGTTGGTCCACTGCGATGCTGCAGCACCGCGGCGATATCGACCATCTCGCGGACCTGAAGCCATGGCTGGGCTGACCGTGCTGATCCCGACGCTCAACGAAGCGTCGCGACTGCCGTTGCTGCTGGCGGATCTGGATCACTGGCCCCACCCACTGCAGGTGCTGGTGGTGGATGGCGGGAGCGACGATGCCACCTGCACAGCGGCCACCCTGGCTGGAGCCTCCGTGCTGATCAGCCCTGCACGAGGACGGGGGCAACAGCTGGCCAGGGGCATGGCCCAGGCGCGCCACGACTGGCGATTGGTGCTCCATGCCGACAGCCGCCTCCCCCATGGCTGGAGTGATGCGGTCGCGACGGTTCAGCGCCACAGCACAAGCAATGAGCATGGCTGGTACTTCGACCTGCAGATCGATGCGGAACGCCCGATGCTGCGCCTGCTGGAACTGGGCGTGGCCTTGCGCTCCAGCCTCTGGCAGCGCCCCTACGGAGACCAGGGCCTGTTGATCCATCGCAACCTGGCGGAGGCGACAGGGGGTTATCGGCCCCTTCCACTGATGGAGGACCTCGATCTGGTGCAACGCATCACAGCGATCGGCCGGATGAAGCGTCTCGGCTGCGCGATCACCACCAGCGCACGTCGCTGGAGGAACCGCGGAGTTCTGCATCAGGCCTGGCGGAATGCCCGTCTGCGCCACGACTGGGCCCGGGGAGAAGCTCCGGATCAGCTGGTGAAGCGTTACGACAGCTGAAGCCTTTCAGCTGGAATACCAGAACGCACATCGATGGCCCTCGGGCTCCAACTCCCATCCCTGGCGCTCGTAGAAGCTCACAACACCGGGATCCGCGAAGAGGCTGACCCGTTCCGTCCCCATGTCCTGCAGAGCCTCAAGCACGTAGGTCATCAGCTGCTGGCCCAGACCATTGCCCTGATATCGAGGATGCACAGCCACATCCCACACCGTGGCTTCGAACACCCCGTCTCCGGTGCAGCGGGCAAAACCAACCAGTCGCGGCACCCGCGGATCATGGCGCCACAGACCCACCTTCAGCAGGCTGTGGCTGAGAGCCTTGCGCACCCGGCGCACCGGCCTTCGACTCCATCCGACCGATTCCAGCAGCTGTTCCAGCTCCACCAGGTCGAAGGGATGGATCTGGCTGAACACCAACGAGATCTGGTCGTTGGGTGTCGCGCAGAGGCGCGCCTGTTCGCCGTACTGCTCAAGCAGCGCTGGCTCAGGGATCTGAAGCGGAGGCATCGGTGTGATCACAGGCGCGCCAGTCCTTTTTCCTGAAGGTCCGCCAACTGGGCGTACAGACCCCCAAGGGCTCTCAGTTCCCGGTGGGTGCCCTGCTCGATCAGCTCACCTCGGCGCAGCACAAGAATGCGATCCGATGCCTCAACCGTCGCCAGCCGGTGGGCGATCACGACTGCCGTGCGTTTCTGCAACAGGCGATCGAGATCACCCTGCAGAGTCGCTTCCGTGGCTGGATCCATGAAGGCCGTGGCTTCATCCATCACCAGAACGGTGGGGTTGCGGATGGCGACCCTTGCCACCGCCAGCAGTTGGCGCTCTCCGGAGGACAGATTGCCGCCCCGTTCGCGCAGTTCGGTGTCCAGGCCGGCGGGGAGTCGCTCCAGCAGATCCTGCAGGCCGAGGTCGCGACAGATGCTTTGCAACTCTCCGTCACTGATCGGAGAATTCAGTCGAAGATTGTCCGCGACATTTCCGCTGAAGAGGAAGGTGTCCTGCAGCACCACACCGAGCTGTCGACGCAGCTCAGCGATGGGAATGGACCGGATGTCCCGACCATCCAGCAGGATCCGGCCCTGCTGAGGTTCATAGAGCCGGCAGAGCAGACGGATCACCGTCGTTTTGCCGGAACCGGTCGGCCCCACCAGGGCGACGTGTTCTCCAGGAGCGATGCGGAACGAGAGATTTTGCAGGATCGGCTCTTCGGGCCGGTAGCTGAAGCTCACATTCTCGAAAACCACTTCGCCAAGACCGGAGCCATCCAGAGGCCTGGCACTGGAATCCTCCACGATTTCCAGGGGCTGCTCGAGCAGCTCACCGATTCGCTCGACTGCGGTGAGACCGCCCTGAATCTGGGTGAACCGTTCAGCCAGCTGGCGGAGCGGATCAAACAGACGCTGGGAATAAAGGATGAACGTGGTGAGGATGCCAAGCCCCATCGCTCCGCTGGTCACCATGTACCCGCCGAGGGCCAGCACCAGGGCCACGGCACCCAGGGAGACCCATTCGAGAAAGGCGGAAATGCTGCTGTCGTAGAAGATCGTGCCGTTGACGGCGCGTCGGTAGGAGGAACCGGTCCGGGCGAAGCGATCGCCGTTCACAGCCTCGCGACGGAACATCTGAACCACCTCAAGCCCCTGGAGGTTCTCCTGGAAGTCGGCATTGAGCTGAGACAGCTCCTCTCGCACGGTGTAGTTGACACGGCGATAACGGCCCTGCAGCCACAGAACAAACCAGGTGACAGGAATCTGGGTGAACAGAAGCAGCAGACCCAGTCGCCATTCGATCAGCAGCATCGAACTGGCGATCACCAGCAGAGTCACCAGATCGCCGAGAACACCAACGGCACCGCTGCCGAACACCTCCGCCAGTGCATCCACATCACTGGTCAGGCGGGTGAGCAGCTTTCCAACGGGCATGCCGTCGTGAAAGCGAAGGGACAGGGCGAGGGAGTGCCGGAAAAGATCGTCACGAATGCGAGCGGTGAGTCGTTGGCCCACCGCCTGAATGTTGAAGCTCTGCACACCCTGGAGAGCCAGTCGCAGCAAGACGGACATCAGCAGCAGCCCGACAATCACCCGGATCGCCGCGGTCGAACCGAGATCGGCCAGCCAGGGGAAACTGGCTTCACCACGGAGCACACTGATCGCCTGCCCCACCAGCAGGGGCTGAATGGCTCCAGCCAGAGCCACAGGCACGAGCATCACCAGTGTCAGCAACAACCGGCGCCTGTCGTGGATGAGATAGCGGCCGAGTCTTCTGACGCGTTTCCAGTCAGCGCGGGCGCTCATGCCGCAGCTCCCACCGGGCTGGCGGATCGCAGCGCATCAACAATCCCTGCCAGAGAGCCATCGTCCAGACGCATGGACAGGGGATGTCCCACCAGCCTGGCGGTGGATTCGAACAGGGTCTCGATCGCCACCAGTCCGTTGTCCTTCAGGGTGCGACCGGTGGCCACCAGATCAACGATGGCTTCCGACATCCCCGTGATCGGCCCGAGTTCCACGGAGCCGTTGAGATGAACCAGCTCGACCGGCAGGTCGAGAGCATCGAAATACTCACGGGCGCAATGGGTGAACTTGCTGGCCACACGGCAGTGGGGTGGCAGGTCGGCAGCGCGTTCGTAGCCGCTGCTGGCCTTGACGGCAACGGCCATCCGACAGCCTCCGAAACCCAGATCCACGAGTTGCGCCACCGGCAACTGGTGCTCCTTCAGAACATCGTGACCCACCACACCCAGCTGTGCCTGGCCGTAGGCCACATAGGTGGGGACGTCACCGTTGCGCACCAGCAGCGCACGGGCACGGCCGCACGGGGTCGGCAGCATCAGCTGACGGTTGTCCTTGTCCAGAACGGCTGAGAAATCAAGACCAGCTGCTGCAAAGCGCGCCACCGATTCCTTCAGAAGGGCACCCTTGGCCAGCGCAACGGTGATCATGGAGTCAGCGTTGACCGGGAAACCAGGCAGGACTTTAACGATGCGATCCACGCTGCATGCGCTTCCTGTGCTGCAGGACAACATCATCTGGATCCTGGTGCAGGGTCATAACGCTGTTGTGGTGGACCCAGCGGAGAGCGCGCCGGTGGCGGCCTGGCTCAGGGAACGTCAACTGCAGCTTGTGGCGGTTCTGCAGACCCATCACCATGCCGATCACATCGGGGGAACCCCGGGGCTGTTGAAAATCTGGCCGAAAGCGGCTGTGGTGGCCTGCGCCGCCGATCGGAAACGCATTCCATTCCAGACCGTGTCCGTCGGAGATGGCGACCACATCAGATTCATGGATCACAGCTTTGAGGTGCTGGGAGTGGCTGCTCACACCGCTCATCACATTGCGTTTGTGATGGATGCGGATGTGGATCAGGGACTCGGTCCAGTGTTGTTCTGCGGCGACACCCTTTTTTCCGGTGGCTGTGGACGCCTGTTCGAAGGAACAGCGGACGACATGCACAGGGCGCTTCAGAAGCTGGGCTCGCTGCCCGATGACACCAAAGTGTGCTGCGCCCACGAGTACACCGAAAACAATTTTCGATGGGCCCGCGCACTGCGGCCGGAGGATCCGGCGATTCAGCGCCGGGCTGAGACCGTGTTCGCACTGCGCTCGCGCGGAGAACTCACCCTCCCCAGCAGCATTCGGGAAGAACGCTGCAGCAACCTGTTTCTGCGGGCCGCGTCAACCGATGAAGTCGCCAGTCTTCGGAACCACAAAGATCACTGGAAGGAGTCCTGAGAAAGCTGAAGACCCTGAAGGAAGCATCAACAGCTGAAGGCGATGATTTGCCTCAGCGTTGCCAGATCACCATGCCCGCAAAAGCGATCACCACCACCGCGGCACCGGCCCCGGTCGGTCCTTACAACCAGGCTGTGGTTGCAGGGGAGTGGCTTTACTGCTCAGGTCAGATCCCCCTGGATCCATCAACCGGAGCGATGGTGGGAAACGGCGACGTGGGAGCGGAAACCCGTCAGGTCCTGAAAAATCTTGTGGCGGTGCTCAACGAAGCGGGCGCCTCTCCGGCACAGGTGGTTCGCACCACTGTTTTCCTTGCGGATCTGGGCGATTTTCAAACCGTGAATAATCTGTATGCAGAGGTCTTCGGCGACGGGGTGAGCCCGGCAAGGGCCTGCGTGCAGGTCGCTGCCCTTCCCAAAGGTGCTCGTGTGGAAATCGACTGTGTGGCCTGGCTCGGTTGACGCTGTGTGCTGCATCACCTGCGCCAGTCCCGGGGACCGGCGCAGGAATAGCCTGTTGATGCAGATGGAAGGCCCGATGACCCAGGCGAAGCTCACCATCGGGGAACTGGAAGCGGGATATCCGCTCTACTGCAAGGCATTACGACGTTTACTGCAGCAGGGAAAAACCGCCAAAGACATTGAACGAACCGTGTGCTGGGGGCACCTGGAGACTCTGAATCGCTGCCTGCCCACGCGGTACAAATCGCCCTCCTACCTGCTGGCCCTGATTCGCCGGGACATCGAAAATCCTAAAGATGATTGATCAACGCAGCATCTGGGCGGAAACCCGATTGGGTTGAATTCCCATTAAAAAGCCTCGAAAGCGATAGCTAGGTTGATTGATTCAACGTCAATC
>CAJWZW010000023.1 GCA_913050565.1 uncultured Synechococcus sp. | reverse complement strand
GTTCGAGGCCCGATTGCCAAGCTCTGGTGCAGATTCTTCCTTCTGGCTGTGTTTGCAACGATGTACGTTCGCGACGTGGCCCGCAAGGAGTTCTACGAAGCGCTGGGCCTGGATGCCCGCACCTACGACAAGATGGTGATTGAAAAAACCAACGAGACATCGGCACGCGTTTTCCCGGTTGTTCTTGATGTGAACAACGACAAATTCTGGGATCGTCTCGAGCGTTTGGTGAATAACAACGCTGCATTGGAAGCTGCCGACAACAGCAGTGCTCCGGCACCTCTGAAACTCCTCCGGAAGCTGCCTCACTGGATCGGCAATGGTGCCGTGATGGCGAAGTTGTTCCTCATGTCTCCCATCGACAGCGACAAGTTCCAGCCCGCCGTCCGCTGAAGTTTTGACCGATACCTTTTCTCAGGCCTGGAGTGATTCTCTCCAGGCTCTCTTGCAGCGAGGCACCTCCGCTGGTGCTGATCTTGTTGAGATCTTCCTGGAGCGGACCGATCACCTCGGTCTTCTCGCCGAACAGGACTCGATCACAAGTGTCAACCCCACTTTTGCCAAGGGTGCCGGCATTCGCGTGTTTCTCAACGGAAGAGACGGTTTTGTCAGCACGAACGATCTGAGCCAGGACGGTCTGACCCGGTCTCTCGATCAGGCTCTTGCCATGCTGGGACTTCAGGCCACTCGCCTGGACGTGAGCAACGGGTTTGAAGGCCTCGGTCCCCTTCGTGATTACGGCATCAACAAGGAGAACTGGTTGAAAACCTGTCCCTCAATGGCGGATGCCAGTTCAAGGTTGCTGCAGGGAACATCACAACTGGAGCGTTTCGGCCAGCACCTGCAGGTTCGTCGTGGCAGTTATGCCCGCGACTGGCAGGAGGTGCTGGTTGCTGCTTCCGATGGAACCTTTGCCCGCGACATCAGGCTTCATCAATCAAGCGGCCTCTCGGTGCTGGCTGCAGATGGTGACCACCGGTCCAGCGTTGGACGCCGTTACGGCAGCTCTGATCGGCCAGATGACCTGCTCACCTGGGATGTGGAAGCCAGTGCTGCAGAGGTCTGTCAAAGCGCAGGGTCAATGCTGCGGGCCGACTATGTGGAAGCCGGGCAGATGCCTGTTGTTCTGGCCAATCGCTTCGGTGGAGTGATCTTTCACGAAGCCTGTGGTCATCTGCTGGAAACAACCCAGATCGAACGAGGCACCACACCCTTCTCCGACAAGGTGGGGCATGCCATTGCTCACCCGGCTGTCACAGCGATTGATGAGGGGATCAGCAGTGGAGCGTTCGGTTCGCTGGCGATGGACGACGAGGGAATGGAGCCGCAGCGCACAGTCCTGATCAAGGACGGAATCCTGCAATGTTTCATCAGCGATCGTGCCGGTGAACTCCGTACCGGTCATCAACGCACCGGAAGTGGTCGGCGCCAGAGTCATTCGTTCGCAGCAGCCAGCCGGATGCGCAACACCTACATCGACGCTGGCCCCCATACTCCGGAACAACTGATTTCTTCCGTCGACAACGGTCTGTACTGCAAGGCCATGGGAGGTGGAAGTGTCGGTCCCACCGGTCAATTCAACTTCTCAGTTGAGGAGGGTTATCTGATCAAGGATGGTCAGCTGGGCCGTCCTGTGAAAGGGGCCACCCTGATCGGCGACGCGAAGGAAGTGATGCCCAGAATCTCCATGTGTGCCAACGATCTCGATCTTGCAGCGGGATTCTGCGGTTCCGTCAGCGGCAGTGTGTTTGTCACGGTCGGCCAACCCCACATCAAGGTTGATTCGATCACTGTCGGGGGGCGTTGACGATGACATCTCAATCACTTGATGCCTCACAGCTGCGGGATCGAATCCAGGTGCTGGCTCGAAAGGCGGGCGTCCAGAGCTGGGATCTGGGTGCAGCCTGCAGCGACGACTGTTCCGTTCAGGTTGACCGTGGTGAAGCCAAGCAACTCAAGGCTTCGCAGCGGAGCTCAATCACTGTTCGCGTCTGGAACAGCGACGGTCTGGTGGGAATCACCAGCACAACGGATCTTTCCGACAGCGGTCTGGAACAGGCCCTGGACGGAGCGAAGCAAGCCAGCCAGTACGGCAATCCCGACGATGTTCCTCAGTTTTCGCCTCTGGCCACGGCCCCTTTGCCTGAGCTGAACCGGCCTTTGAAATCACGTCAAGGCATTCTTCCTCTGCTGGAGCAGCTGCGGGACGCTGAAGCTGATCTGTTGGGTCGGCACCCAGCCATTCAGACCGTTCCGTACAACGGGATGGCGGAATCGCTGTCCACAAGTCTCTACCTGAACAGCGATGGAGCTGCTCGAACGATGGAGCGAACGCAGGCGAGCCTGTATCTGTATGCCAGAGCGGAGGAGCAGGGACGTAAACCGCGCAGTTCGGGTGCTGTTCGCTTGGCTCTTGGAAGCAGTGAACTCGATATCTCAGGATGTATTGCGGAAGCCGCTGAACGCACGGTCAGCCATCTCGGGTACCGACCCATTGAGACAGGCAATTACCGCGTGTGCTTCACACCCGAAGCTTTTCTTTCATTGCTGGGTGCTTTCAGCAGCATGTTCAGTGCCCGTGCAGTGCTGGATGGCGTCAGCCTGAGCGGCCGTGACTCAATCGGCGATTCCATTGCTGTTCCCTTCCTCTCTCTGCATGACGACGGTCTGCACCCTGGCCATCTCAGTGCAGCTCCCTTCGACGGAGAGGGAACACCAACGCAGAAACTGTGTCTGATCGAGGGTGGACAACTCCGGAGTTTTCTTCATTCCGAAGCCACAGCCAGAAGTTTCGGTGTCCAACCCACAGGGCACGCCGGGCTTGGTGCCAAGGTTTCGGTCGGGCCGGACTGGTTTGTTGTCGAGACCAGCGAAGGATGCAGCAGTGGTTCCTCACTGGATCACTCCACCTGCAGCGATACGTTCGTTCTGATCGAGGATCTTTCCGCACTTCACGCCGGTGTGAAAGCAACCCAGGGTTCCTTTTCGTTGCCGTTCGATGGTTGGTTGGTGAAGAACGGGGAACGTGTTTCCGTCGAGGCTGCAACCGTTGCCGGTGACATTCGCAGCCTGATGAATTCCATCGTTCATCTGGAATCGAACCTGGAAGTCACCACTCGAGGTGTGTCTCCACATGTCTGGGTGGACGGCCTGTCGATAACCGGGGAAGCCTGACGTTGCGGCTTCTGTTCTGGGGGACGCCGGCTTATGCCGTTCCCACCCTTTCGGCACTGCACGAGGCAGGGCACACCATTGTTGGTGTTGTCACC
Source organism: uncultured Synechococcus sp. (assembly GCA_913050565.1). Lineage (GTDB taxonomy): Bacteria > Cyanobacteriota > Cyanobacteriia > PCC-6307 > Cyanobiaceae > Parasynechococcus. Next base: position 19,944 of record CAJWZW010000023.1, on the reverse strand, counting down.
CAACCGGATCGTCGTCGCGGACGAGGCAAGCAACTGGTGCCTTCGCCGGTGAGAAACCGTGCCGAGGAACTCGGTTTGCCTGTGTTCACGCCGTCACGCATCAGACACGACATTGACTGCCAGACGCAGCTGGCTGAGCTGAAACCCGATGCCTCGATCGTTGTGGCGTTCGGCCAGATCCTTCCCATGGAGGTTCTCCAACAACCACCACTGGGATGTTGGAACGGGCATGGCTCACTGCTCCCGCGCTGGCGTGGAGCCGGACCGATCCAATGGTCACTGATGGAGGGGGATTCCGAGACCGGTGTTGGAATCATGGCGATGGAGGTGGGTCTGGATACCGGACCCGTTCTGCTGGAGCGCAAGCTGAAGATCGGCCTGCTTGATAACGCACAGCAGCTGGGAGATCGTCTGAGTCAACTGACAGCGGATCTGATGGTGGAAGCGTTGCCTCTGATTGAGGCAGCAGGACCCGGAACGGAAGCGGAACGTCGGCAGCGTCTGGACCTGCGTTATCAGCCCGATGAACACACCTACGCCCGGATGGTCACCAAGGCTGACTACCGGATCGACTGGTCGGCTTCAGCCCTGGCCATTCACCGACTGGTGATGGGGTTGTATCCAGGAGCTCAGACGCGGTGCCAGGGAAAGATGCTCAAGATTCACTCCACTGAACCGCTGATCGAACGGCTGAAAGATCAACTCACAACTCCGGCGGCAGCTTTGGTTGGGAGATGGGCCACGGGAGGAGATGAACCTGGAACGGTTCTTGCAGCAATCCAGGATCTCGGAATCGTGGTCAGCAGTTCAGGTTGCCCACTGCTGATTCGCGAAGCGCAACTGGAGGGCAAAGCGAAAAGCCGTGGTCAGGCCCTCGTTCAGCAGCTGCAATCAGCGGTCGGATGTCGACTGGAGATGAGCTGACGCTCGTCAGGCCTTGCCAAGTTCCTGACGGACCAGCTGGGTGGTCACCGTCCGCTGACGCTGCCAGAGGTCGTAGAGCTCCAGGGCCATTTCACGCAGACGCTCTGCACTCGGCTCGGCATCGAGTTCTCTGCGAAGCAACTCGCGCTGAAAGGCATCTTCTGGAGCCATCAACCCATCGCATCATGTAGGAATATTAAGAAGCAGACGGCAATGTCGGAGTGTATGAATCAGTTTTCCGTGTAAAGCATTTTTGCCTGTTTCCAGACGTGTTCATGATCGTCATCGTCGAGCTGAAGTGCCTCGGGGTAATGGACGGTCAGCCAGGCCCGTCGCTGTTCTGAACCGGCGGTCTGTTTGAAAAATAAATCCTGCGCAGCAAGCACCCTGAATTTGAGAAATTCCAGCAGCTGGGCACGGATGCGTTGGGAATCAACACAACGCAATCGGTTGACTGGATCGTGAAATTGCAGAGAGCATCCGGCATTGATTCCCTGAAGCCGAGGTGCAATCACTTCAATCATTGTTGTGGGTTGATGGTGTCGATGCTTTGTTTCAGGATGCGGACGATAAATCCAGCCATTCACGATTCCGTTCTGAGGTGTCGCTAGTTGAATCTTCCAGAATGAAAACGTTTCCGGAGGGTGCAGGTCAGTCCACCTCAACAGCTGAAAACAGTGATCAGGATCGCGAAATTTGATGTCTCTGGGAGCAACACTCAGATTCAATGTTCCTGGCCAGCAATCACCAAGATCGAGACCTTGGGCTAAAAAGAATGGTTGCTGCATGGCGATTGTTCCCGCTGGATATGGAGAATCTTCACTGCGACCTGAAGCCACACCATGGCCGGGAATCAACTGAGCAGAAAACCAGGATGTCTCATTCATGACGGCTCTCGGTGTTGGCACTGATCACATGGACCTTCGGGCCAAACGGCACAACGCAAAAGCGGACTGCGGGCATTGAAACGGCAGTGGGGGTCGCCGATCACCCAGCCTTTTTTCCAACGTCTCGCATCATGTGGCCGCTGCTGGGGTTTGACCAGCAGGGCAACCGAAGAGATCTGATATCGACCATGACAGAGCCTGTATCGATGACGCCGTTGCAACACCAGAAACGACGTTGATCCCAATTCGATCCACCGTCCGGGATGAGGAGGAGATTCCATCACCACGCGGTCGAGCAACGCATCACTGCTGGCATGGCGAAGCTCAACAAGCACGGTGATCCATGGCTTGATTCAGTTCAAACCTAGGAACGATTCCAATCCAGAGCAGATCCTGGATCAACATCCGAATCCGGGTGGTTCCATTCATGGCGCTGAATCAATATCTGCTTAAGGATGATGACTGCCGAAGATTAGATTTTTAGACCAATCAAAGTGAGCTATTTCGATCCTGGTGATGACTCAACCGGCATGAGTTGTTGCTTCAACCTGGCGGATGGATAATCCCCAGCTGAACAGGATCAGGACGACAATCAGGGTGATCCAGTCCGGTTGATTCACAGCGGGGAGCAGGACATGGACCAGCAGACGTAGAGCCACGAACGCCACAGATAAAAATCCTGCGGTTTCCAGGCGGGGAAACTCATCCAGCCAGCGAATAAACAATGCTGAGGTGAATCGCAGCGCAACAATCCCGATCACTGCTCCAACACTGATCAATAAAATCTGATCACTGATAGCCACTGCCGCTGCAACACTGTCGATCGAAAAAGCAAGATCAGTGAATCCCAGCAGCAGAACTGTCTTCAAAAGGGTGCGCTGGGTTGGCTGCTGAACTGCAACCGGACTCTCCTCAGTGTTCTCTGCCCCCTTCTCCATGAGGTGGCTGATGAACAACCAGAACAGATAGCCCGCAGCCAGGAGTTGAACCCAGCTGTTCTGCAGGACCCACTGGGCCAGAACAATCAGAGCGACGCGCAGAACCATGGCAAGGCCAATACCGATATTCAGCGCAAGGCGTTCCTTTTCGGGTTGGTTGCTGCTGCGAGCAATGGCGGCAAGAGCCACGGCATTGTCAGCGGAAAGAATGAGCTCCAACAGCACCAGCACCGGTAGAAGCGCCAACACTTCACGCCATTGATCAGCCCCTTCGTACAGATCCGTCAGCGAAGGGAGTGCAGTGATGTCCATCCCGGCAGCCTAGAAAGAGCAGGTTTGTTTCAGCGGCATGCGTTTCCGAGCTGAGCTTTGTCACGTGGATACTCTCCGCTGTGTTGTGAGGGTGGAGGCCTGGCAAACCCCGGATCACTGCGTGGGAAGTCGGCTCGGAGAAGCTGCCAACGCCGAGGAAGCAGAAGATCGTGCCCGACAACGATTGATGGGTGACCTTTCATCGGATGGTCAACCTCCCTCGCGACCACAGCCGAACTCAGAGTCAGCAACTCCTTCCCCGATCAAACGATCAGACCATTCATCGGCATCCCAAAAGAGCATTTCAGAGGAGGAACTCCCCAGGCCGGTTGGTCATCCAACCGAAGTGCAGCCATCCAATGAACAATCTTCAATCAAGAGTGACGTCACCGAGGAACAGAGTCGAGGACAACAACAGGATGCTGATCAGCCCTCTGAAACTCCTTCTGATCCAGAAGACTGGAGCGAAGAATTAACTGCCATTGATTTTGAACTGAATCGTATTGGCTGGGCGAGGGATCAGGAACGCATCTATCTGGAACGAGCTTTTGGCCACGCTGGTCGACATCGACTGACCAGATATGCTGATCTTGTTTCCTACCTGCGTCAGCTGCGCCAACTTCAGCCCGGTGATGCACCTGAGCAGGCCATCGTTCCGATTCGGCGCGGAGAATTAATCACGCAAGGTGATCAGATGCTTCGTCAACTCGGCTGGTCGGGAGAGCAGGCGAGAGCGTTCCTTCAACAACACCTCGGAGCCAAGAGCAGGCAGCAATTAAGTGACGAACAACTGCTTCAATTCAATATGCTCTTGGAAGAAAATGTCCACAAACTCCAGAAATAGCAGAGAAAATAAGGCAATATTGTCTCTCAACTTCTCCGCCGCAACCAGTCAATCGTCACTTTTTAAGACTGCAATTAACCTCAATGATTACTTGGCGTGATGCAATGCACTATCCGCTTGAAGTGATTTCTGGTTGTTGTCATTAGTCAAAACTGAAAAAACGGCGCCGCGAAGTGCTTTTCAGGCAGGATTTCGTGTTCTCAGCTCAGAAAACTTTGCATCAGCAGACAACTCCACGAGTGATCAGATATTAACCTGACTCTTTCATTGACGCGATAAGAAAAAGCCTGTGTCAGGTTGAATGGCACCAAAGCCAGGCATTTGCAAATATTGAATTTATTTCTTGTTTCTTGCAACATTCGAAAATGACCAATCTTTTGTCTAGAGCTTTACCTCAGTCCATCAGTGTCTGCTGAATTGATCGATTGAACATTTCCAGGTCCTGTTGTTTTGAGTCTTGATCCTGGTCATCGAAAATCCAGATTTCAAAAATGGTGAGGTGGCAGTTCAGAGGCTTTCAGGGTCGCCGTTGAATTCATTTGAGCATCATCTTCAGGTGCTGAACTTATCTGGTTTAAATTGAGCTCATCCAATCAGCCGTCCTGAATACGGCTTCAACCTCTGATTTCATCATGGCTCTGATCCCTCGCTGGCGTTATATGACCAGTAGCAGCAAATCACTTGTTAAAAAAACGGCAATCAGTGTTGTCGTGATCCTGCTGGGTCTGACAGTTCTTCGTGCTTTGTTTCCCTGGCTGATGCTTGGCCTGGCAATTTATGGAGCTTATTCACTGTTCAACAGATCCTAGTCTTTTGCAGTATTCAATTACCGCATTATCAACCAAATCGATAAACCACCAAGACAGAAACCTTTCAGAGTACTTATCAGCAAGACCGAATAAACATCAAGGCTGAACTTTCTCATCAGAGTGTTGATCAGGTTCTTGTGCTCTCGAATCAGTACCGGATCATCAGCTGTATTGAACTGATAAATTTTTTTGAGGTTGACTTTGCCAAGCTTGATCATTGCATTTTTTCTGTTTCAATCAAGATTTATTCTACACGATCAGGAAACGCATCATATCAGGCATTTTTTGATATTGAAGAAGCGATTTTGCCTTTACTTGCGTGGTCAATCACCATTCGAATGGTAGAGAGCATTGAAATACAGTTCGCAATCGCCTCTGAAGCGAATATGTCCCATTGAATCGGAAAGATTCAATTCATTCTGGTTTCAAAACTAGTGGTATTCCCCAGGATGATCCGGTTTCACGACGGTAACCTTCCCCACTTTGTTTCCGTTGAAGCGAAGTAATTCATCCCCACTGAATTCATATCCCATTGCAATGGCAATCCGTGCGACGTCATCTGCGGTGGATGCAGCCAACACCTTTTTCTTGACACTTTCATCCTGTTGCATCTTCAGAATGAAAGTTCTGAGCTGGTCCAGAGCCACGGGATGACGTCAAGAGGCGATCACTTTGCCGCAGCGCCTGAAGCCATCGATTCCCGGCTCAAGCTGTTGTTTCTGAATGGGTCTCGCGCTCAGGACGGGGTTCCATCAGCAATGGAAACGAACCGAGAACAAGAACGCTGCCGACGGCGATCAGCACCAAAAATGCCACCGGGCGTACCAGGGGCTGACGAGTCAGCGCTGCACCACAGGATGAGCAGATTGGGGTGGCTCCTCGGGGTGGGTGAAGCACAATCGCTGGACCACAGCAACAGGTTTCACAGCGAAAACGCGGCATCGCCTCAGGAGGTTCCGATTGCGCCGGGCCAGCCATCAAGGGCCCAGACCACCTGCGTGACTTCATCGGCCTGAATCCACCGTTGAAGCCCGGATTCCACGTCGGTCAGCCGGCAGTGTGTCTCACCCGTTGTCTCTGAGATGGCTCCCTCGCAATAGAGAACCTGACCCAACCACCAGGTTGTTGAAGAACTGCCGCCGTCACCCACGATCACGAAATGACCGGGGCGGAGATGTCGGTAGGGAGGGTCCTGATGAACCGCTGACGCCGATCCTTGATCCAGAGCCATGGACGACGCCTCCAGGTGCGTACACCTGTACTCATAGCCAAGCCTTTTTCTCTCCGCAAGGGTGCATCAGATGAGTTGCAGTGCTACGGGGCGCACCCTTCGATTGCGAGGATCGACCCCCGCTGACATGCATCCTCATGCCCCTGCGTTCCTTGGTGACCCAGCTCCAGCAGGGAGCCCTCACCGGAGAACTGCTTGAGCGCTCCAACAGAGAACACCGCCTGTTGATGCGCGGCGCCGGACGTGCCAGTCGCGCACTGGTGGCCAGTGCCATGGCCCGAAGGGATGAGCGCCCGTTGCTGGTGGTGGTCCCCACCCTTGAAGAAGCAGGACGCTGGACCTCCCTGCTGGAGCTGATGGGCTGGAAAAGCACCAGTCTTTACCCCACCAGCGAAGGGTCTCCCTATGAACCCTTTGATCCCACCAGCGAAATCATCTGGGGCCAGCTGCAGGTGCTCAGCGACCTCCTCGGTGAGTCGGCAGGCTCTGCATCCAACGCCATTGTTGCGACCGAGCGTTGTCTCCAACCCCATCTGCCGCCTCCGGATGCCCTCAAAGGCATCTGCCGCACGCTGCAGAAAGGGGATGAAATCGATCTTGAACAGCTCGGGGAAACGCTGGCTCAGCTTGGCTACGAACGGGTTTCGAGCATTGATCAGGAGGGGACCTGGAGTCGAAGGGGGGACATCGTTGATGTTTTCCCTGTCAGCAGTGAACTCCCGGTTCGACTGGAGTTTTTCGGTGAAGAGCTCGACAAGCTGAGGGAATTCGATCCATCCACCCAGCGATCGCTTGATCCAGTGGAGCAGCTTCGGCTGACACCCACAGGATTTGGACCTCTGATTGCGGAAGCCCTGCGGGAGTCAATGCCTGACGGGGTGGAGCGGTTGCTGGGTGAACAAGCCACGGAACAATTGCTCGAAGGCGGATCTCCTGACGGAATGCGCCGTTTGATGGGGATGGCCTGGTCGCAACCAGCCTCATTGCTCGACTACCTGCCGCAGCGCACAGCTGTGGTGATTGATGAACGGCGCCACGGCCTTGCCCATGGCCAGCAGTGGCTTGAGCATGCTGCGGTTCATCACGGCGAAGTGGCCGCTGAATGTGGTCTGTCCGAGGAGGAAACCGATCAGCTCTGGCCTCCTCTGCTGCACAGAAGCATCGATGAGGCCTACGACCAGACCGACCGTTTCAGTGGTTTTGATCTGGCAGAACTCCTGGAGGAGGACGACCATCCCAACAGCTTCGATCTGGCCAGTCGGCCTGTGCCGGCCTACCCGAATCAATTCGGAAAACAGGCTGAGCTGATCAAGGGTTTCCAGAAGGTTCGGACGGCTGTCTGGCTTGTTTCCGCTCAGCCGAGTCGAGCTGTGGCCTTGCTGGAGGAGCACGACTGCATCAGTCGGTTCATCCCCAATGCAGCCGACAGCCCGGCCATCAAACAACTTGTCGAGCAGAACACCCCGGTTGCGCTGAAGACCAGTGGCACGGCTGAACTCGAGGGCTTTCAGCTGCCGGCGTGGCGCATTGCACTGGTCACCGATCGGGAATTCTTCGGACAACAGACCCTCGGATCCAGCGGCTACGTGCGGCGACGCCGCAAGGCAGCCAGTCGGACCGTTGATCCGAACAAGATGCGACCGGGCGACTACGTGGTTCATCGCAACCACGGGGTCGGCTGCTTCAAAGCCATGGAGAAACTCGCGATCTCCGGTGATGTCCGCGACTACCTCGTTGTGCAGTACTCGGATGGAATCCTGCGCGTTGCGGCCGACCAGCTGGGCAGCCTCGGGCGTTATCGCGCCACGAGTGAAACGCCGCCGCAGCTCAGCAAAATGGGCGGCTCCGCCTGGAGCAAAGCCAAGGAGCGGGCGAAGAAAGCCGTCCGCAAGGTCGCCCTTGATCTGGTGAAGCTCTACGCCGAACGGCAACAGGCCAACGGCTTCGCCTTCCCCATCGATGGTCCCTGGCAGAGGGAATTGGAGGAATCGTTCCCCTATGAACCCACCCCGGATCAGCTGAAAGCAACAGCTGATGTGAAACGGGATATGGAAAGGGGGGGGGGAGCCGATGGACCGGCTTGTCTGCGGTGATGTCGGTTTCGGCAAGACCGAAGTGGCGATCCGGGCCATCTTCAAGGCGATCACGGCCGGGAAGCAGGTGGCCATGCTTGCGCCAACAACCGTTCTGGCTCAGCAGCACTGGAGAACGCTGTCAGAACGCTTTGCCCCCTATCCGATCAAGGTGGCCCTGTTGAACCGGTTCCGAACAGCATCGGAACGCAAAGGCATTCTCGAGGGGCTTAAGGCCGGCACGATTGATGCCGTCGTCGGCACCCATCAACTGCTCAGCAAGGGATCCGGCTTCCAACAGCTCGGCTTGCTGGTGGTGGACGAAGAGCAGCGCTTCGGTGTGAATCAAAAGGAGAAGATCAAGGCGTTACGCAAGGACGTGGACGTGCTGACCCTGTCGGCAACCCCGATCCCTCGAACGCTTTACATGAGCCTCTCCGGTGTGCGGGAGATGAGCCTGATCACCACACCACCCCCGCTGCGCCGACCGATCAAGACCCACCTTGCAGCCCTCGATCCGGAAGCGGTTCGCAGTGCCATCCGGCAGGAACTGGATCGTGGCGGACAGGTGTTTTACGTGGTGCCGCGGGTTGAAGGAATCGAAGAGGTTGCCGCAGGGCTGCGGGAGATGCTTCCGGATCTGAAGCTGCTTGTGGCCCATGGCCAGATGGCCGAGGGCGAGCTGGAAAGCGCAATGGTGGCGTTCAATGCCGGCGAAGCGGATGTGATGCTCTGCACGACGATTGTGGAGAGCGGCCTCGACATCCCCAGGGTCAACACGATTCTGATCGAGGACGCCCAGCGTTTCGGACTTGCGCAGCTCTATCAGTTGCGGGGTCGTGTCGGACGCAGCGGCATCCAGGCGCATGCCTGGCTCTTCTATCCCGGCAACGCCTCACTGAGCGATGCAGCCCGGCAGCGTTTGCGTGCAATCCAGGAGTTTGCCCAGCTCGGCAGCGGTTATCAGCTGGCGATGCGCGACATGGAAATACGTGGAGTGGGCAATTTGCTCGGCGTGGAGCAAAGCGGCCAGATGGAGACGATCGGCTTTGACCTCTACATGGAAATGCTTCAGGAATCGCTGGCAGAGATTCAGGGGCAGGACATTCCGATCGTGGAAGACACACAGGTGGACCTGCCGATCACGGCCTTCGTTCCAGCGGACTGGATCACGGAGCCCGATGAGAAGATTGCGGCCTATCGGGCGGCAGCCGATTGCACCTCAGCGGAAACCCTGGTTGAACTCGCAGCTGGATGGGCGGATCGCTACGGAGCATTGCCGGCGGCGGTTGTCTCGCTGCTGCAGCTGATGGAGCTCAAACTGCTGGCCAAGCGCTGCGGCTTTGCACGGATCAAACCGGAGAAACCCAACATCGTTCTGGAGACGCCAATGGAGGAGCCGGCTTTCCGTCTGCTGCGCCAGGGACTGCCGCAACATCTCCACGGCAGGCTCGTTTATCAGGCCGGCAGTGGAATTCAGCACAAGGTGCTGGCCAGGGGACTCGGAGTGCTCCCCATGGAGAAGCAGCTTGAGCAGCTGATGGAGTGGTTGCGGCTGATGGTGGCTCAGATCCCTGATGCCGAAGGAAAAACGCAAACCCAACGACAGGAGGAACAGAAGGTGAGGAACGCTGAGGTGCTGCGGGTGTGATGACCTTCCTTGGTTTCTGAGAAAAACTTCACCAACTACGCAATTCTTCGTTACATTGGGCTCATCAAGAGAGTTCAGATGGGCGAGTTCATCGAAATCAGCTCAAACGGGTTTCCTCTCGAAATCATGAGCGGTTTGTTCTGCGCCATCGCACTGGGTCTGTTCGCTCTGCTTCAACCAGCGTCCGACGACGACGATTCGAACGGCGGTGGCGGTGGCGGCATGATGCAGCCGATCGCCTGACTCAGCTTCCCAGAGCAGACACCAGGTTGCTGGTGTTGGGGTTGAACTGACGACTGACTTTCAATCCGGACATGGTTTTCAGCAGTGTTTGTTCGGCAATTCGGTACTGACTGTCTCGCTGGGTTCCGAGATCCGTTGACCTGAACCGGCGCATTTCCTCTTCGGTGAAGGCAGCGGTCACATCGGGCTCAATCCCGTTTTTGTGAATGTCCGTACCGTCTGGGGTGAGGTACTTGGCCACCGTCACAGTCATCCCGGACCCATCGGCAAGACCACGCACGGCCTGCACCAATCCCTTGCCGAAGGTTTTCTGGCCAATCAGCTGAGCGCGCTGATTCTGCTGCAGAGCACCGGAAAGGATTTCACTGGCGCTGGCTGATCCCTGGTCAATCAACACAACCATGGGTTTGTCGGTGATGGCATTCCCGGTGGCCCGTCGTACATCGCGGATCCCTTCTCGGGTGCGGGTGCTCACAATCGTGCCTTCATCCAGCCACTGGCGTGCGATGTCGATGCTGGCCTCGAGCAGCCCTCCAGGGTTGCTGCGCAGATCGAGCACATAGCCCTGGGCACCGCTGCTTTCGTGTTCCTTGATCGCCGCACGCATCTCCTTGGAGGCGTTGGCGTTGAACTGCTTCAACCGGATGTAACCAACCTTCGTTCTGCCGTCCGGACTGGTGTTCAGGCTTTTCGATACGGCATTGATCTCGATCCGTGCCCGTTTCAGCGACACGTTGATCACGGTTCCCTGGCGTCGCAGACCGAGAACAACTTGGGAACCCTCCGGACCACGAATCAATTTCACGGCGTCCTCCGTGTTCATCCCCTGGGTGCTTTTGCCATCGATGGTGACGATCACATCCTTGGGCTGAACCCCGGCACGCGAAGCCGGGGTCCCTTCAATCGGAGCAACAACGATGAGCTCCTTGGTCTCCTTGTCGAGGCTCAGCTGAATGCCAACCCCGCGCAATTCACCGGAGGTGTCGATTTGCATTTCCTTGAATTCCTTCGGATCCAGGAAACGCGTGTAGGGATCATCGAGGCTGGCAAGCATGCCGCGGATCGCTTCGTACGACTCCCCTGTTCCGGCGTAGGACTTCGCCAGAAGACTCTTGCGCAGCTGTCGCCATCGGCTTGAGCTGTAGGCGCCGGATGAGTCGAGGTAATCGCGGTAAACGATCTGCCAGACCTGATCGATCACCTCTTTCGGGCTGTCAGCAATCGCAGCGGAGGATGCGCCCGGCAAACCCAGCTGCGGGGCTGCCACAGCAACCGCCATGCCACTGATGCCCAGAGCAACAACAAGCGGACCGGAACGAAGCAGCGAACGCAGGCGAGGCTTGATGGCCAAGATCTCTCGGATCAGATTGTTCAGCCTAACGACATCATTCCGGATCAACCCAGCGGCCGTCTTCCTTGATCAAGTCGATCAGAGCTGACACTCCTTCTGCTTCGGGCACCTTGCGTATTTCGTCGCGACCTCGATAAAGGGCGATTGTTCCAGGCCCTTTCCCGACATATCCGTAGTCCGCATCGGCCATCTCTCCGGGGCCATTGACAATGCACCCCATCACGGCGATGTCGAGGCCCTTCAGGTGATGGGTGGCATCCCGAACCTTGTGCAGCACTTCCTCAAGATTGAAAAGGGTGCGACCACAACTGGGGCATGCCACGTACTCGACCATGGTTTTGCGCAGTCCGAGGGACTGCAGGATCGAGTAGCAGACAGGGATTTCCTTTTCCGGTGATTCGGTGAGGGACACCCGCAACGTGTCGCCGAGCCCCCTCGAAAGAAGACTTGCAATCCCTGCTGTGCTCTTGATGCGGCCGTAGTCACCGTCACCGGCTTCGGTCACACCGAGGTGGAGTGGATAGTTGAGGCCTTCCTGATCCATCGTGTCGGCCATCAACCGATAGGCCGCCAACATCACCGGAGCGCGTGACGCCTTCATCGAGATCACGATGTTGTGGAAATTGAGCTCGTTGCAGATCCGAACGAATTCCATCGCCGACTCCACCATTCCCTCCGGGGTATCCCCGTAGGTGAACAGCATCCGCTCAGCCAGGGAGCCGTGGTTGACGCCGATTCTCAGTGCCTTGTTCTGATCCCTCAGAAGCGTCACCAGTGGTTCAAAGGTTTCGCGAATGCGGGCACCGATGGCGGCGAACTCATCCTTGGTGAACTCGGTTCGATCGGGATCCGGTTTGTCGAAAACGAACAATCCAGGGTTGATCCGAACCTTGTCGACGTGCTTGGCGACTTCAAGGGCGATTTTGATGCCGTTGTGGTGCACATCAGCCACCAGAGGAACATTGCATCCCTGTTCCCGCAGCGAGGCCCTGATCTTGCCCATCGCCTTGGCGTGACCAATCGTGGGGGTGGTCACACGAACGATCTCGCAACCTGCATCCACCAGCCGTCGAATTCCCGCGACCGATCCCTCAATATCCAGCGTGTCTTCATTGATCATCGACTGAACAACCACCGGGTGTTCACTGCCGATCGGCACATCTCCCACCATCACGGTCCGGGTGACACGGCGGTGGATCTTTGTGTCGTAGCGCCGATCCAGGGCAGTCATGGCTGAGAACCAGAATCGGGCCAAGGCTCGCACAACCGCTGACGGACCGCGGCGAGGTCGCGACGGGTGAGATCGATGGGCGCACCCTCCTCACGGGAGGGATTCCGCAACAGATAAGCGGGATGAAAAATCGGCATCACGGCACGCCCTTCCCAGCTCTGCCACTGCCCTCGCAGCTGGGTCATGCCTCCTTTGATTCCAAGAATCGCCTCAACCGCCGTGGCTCCGGTCAGCACAATCACCGCTGGATCAACAAGGGCAAGCTGCTGATCCAACCAGGGGCGACAGGAACGCAGTTCGCCCTTCTTCGGCCGGCGGTTGTTGGGTGGACGGCACTTGATCGCATTGCAGACGTACAGGTCCTGATCCGGATCCAGACCCACCTCCAGCAGCAGGGAATCCAGAGCCCTGCCGGAGCGGCCAACGAAGGGGCGCCCCTCGGCATCCTCCTGTGCTCCTGGCGCTTCCCCAATCAGCATCAGGCGTGATGACGAATTTCCGCGACTGACGACCACCGAACGACGGGTCGTCGCCAGGTCGCAGGCGGTGCAGCCTTCACAGTCGTTCAGGTTGAGAGTCATCTCCCGTCGTGAGCTGACTGCGCCGGCACCAACAGCAGCAGAGCATTTCCTTCGGGGTCGCTCAACCAGGCTTCGGCACCGAAGGATTCCAGCCGGGCCTCCTCTCTCACTTCAGCGCCCAGTTCCCTGGCCCGCTCCAACCAGCTCAACAGGCTGGGGAGCGGATCGTGGCTGGCGGGGCGCCGCAGACAGGGGGCCAGGGCTCTGCCCCGATCGGGAAACGGCCGATGACGCGATGGCCGGTAGATCTCCAACGTCATTCCGCCCGGCATCACCAGACGCCAGTGATGTGGTGACAACCCCCGTGCGGGGTCCATCCCCAGCAGCAACCCATAGAAACGAGCCAGCTGTTCGGGCTCTTCCGCAGCAAGAACCCAGTTAAGAGTGATGCCTTCCATCAATTCAGCCACGTGGGTGTTGTCTGTGACACGGGGTGCGGCAGGATGCAACTTTGAACGCGCTGGGGATGGTGCGTTGACCATGCAGTGCCAGCCTGAACTGTCCCAACGGGCCGTCGCCCTGAAGCCGTCGCTGACGCTTGAGATCAGCGCCAAAGCCAAGGCGCTTCAGAACGATGGTCGCGATATCTGCAGTCTCAGTGCCGGTGAGCCTGACTTCAACACCCCCGATTTCATCACGGAAGCAGCCCGTGAAGCCCTGTCGTCCGGACTGACCCGCTATGGCCCTGCAGCCGGAGATCCCGAGCTGAGAGAGGCCATTGCCAAGAAGCTGACCCGGGAAAACGGCTGTCCCACCACCGCAGGGCAGGTTCTGGTGACCAACGGTGGCAAGCAGGCGATCTACAACCTGTTTCAGGTGCTGCTCAATCCCGGAGATGAAGTGCTCATTCCGGCTCCGTACTGGTTGAGCTACCCGGAAATCGCCGCTCTGGCTGGTGCGGTGGGAGTCACTGTTCCCACCAGTGCTGAGTCCGGTTTTCAACTCGATCTCACCCAGCTTGAAAGCCGCATCACACCAAGAACCCGGCTGCTCGTTCTCAACAGTCCCGGGAATCCAACAGGAAGGGTGTCGAGTCTTGATGAGCTGAAGGCCCTCGCCGATGTGCTTCGCCGCCATCCCCGGGTGATGGTGATGAGCGACGAAATCTACGAACATCTGCTGGCGGAGGGCCAGGTTCATCACAGTTTCGCCGCCGTGGCTGAAGATCTGAGGGATCGCTGCTTCACCGTCAACGGCTTCGCCAAGGGATGGGCCATGACCGGATGGCGCCTGGGTTATCTGTCCGGACCGGAGTCGGTGATCAAGGCTGCCGCCGCTCTGCAGAGCCAGAGCACGAGCAATGTCTGCAGCTTTGCCCAGCGCGGTGCCCTGGCTGCCCTTCAGGGCTCACTTGATTGCGTTCACGCCATGGCCGGGAGTTACAACAGCCGGCGGGAGCTGCTCTGCAACGGTCTGCGGTCGATCGAGGGAATCACCCTCGTGGCGCCGCAGGGAGCCTTTTATGCCTTTCCGCAGCTTCCGCAGAACGCTCCTCCATCACTGGAGTTTTGCAAGCGGGCCCTGGAGGGTGAAGGCCTGGCCCTTGTGCCTGGCATCGCCTTCGGAGATGACCGTTGCGTGCGTTTCTCCTGCGCCGTGTCCAGTGAGATAATTGACGATGGCCTGAATCGCTTTAGACGGGTCCTGAAAACCTTCTGAGTGTTCTGAGCGGCCAGATTGAACCCAGTCAGATTTTTTGATGCCTGCTCAACAATCCAAGACCGTTGCTTGGAGCTGCTTGCTTGCCGGTGTGGCTCTGACAGCGGCACTGTTCGGATGCAGCTCAACGACTCCTGGGGGAGACACAACCACGCTCCGGATTGGGGCAATCCCGGATCAGAACCCTGAAAAGCTCAACCGTCTTTACGACACCCTCTCGGATGAGCTGAGTGATCAGCTGGATGTTCCGGTGAAGTACGTGCCGGTCAGCAACTACGCAGCGGCAGTCACAGCCTTCCGCAGCGGCAGCCTCGACCTCGTCTGGTTCGGAGGGCTCACCGGTGTTCAGGCGAGACTTCAGACCCCGGGTTCCCAGGTGCTGGCCCAACGGGATATCGACGCCGAATTCACCAGTGTGTTCATCGCCAACGGAGCCAGCGGGCTGAAACCGATCACGAGCTCCGATCAACTGGTGCAACTGAAGGGCAAGCGATTCGCCTTCGGATCGGAGAGTTCCACCTCCGGCCGTCTGATGCCGCAGTACTTCATGAAGCAGAACGGGATCTCACCGGATGATTTCGCCGGCGGCAGACCCGGTTTCAGCGGCAGCCATGACGCCACCATTGCCGTTGTGCAGAGCGGGGCCTACGAGGCCGGGGCTCTCAATTCCCAGGTTTGGGACAGCCATGTCGAAGATGGACGCATTGATCCTGAGAAAGTTTCCGAGATCTGGCGGACCCCCACCTATGCCGACTACCACTGGGTCGCTGCAGCCAAGCTCGACCAGCGCTTCGGCGAGGGTTTCACCAACCGTCTGCAGGAGGCTCTGATCGGAATCGAACCCGATACGGAGCGACGACGCACGATTCTGGATCTCTTCGGAGCAGAAGCTTTCATCCCGGCAGCCGATGGTGATTACGTCGCGATCGAAGCGGTTGGACGGGAGCTGGGCAAAATTCGTTGATGCCTGTTCTGGAGCTGCTTCAGGCCGGCCTGGCCGGACGGCTCCAGCCCATCAACCTGCGGATTAGCAACGGCGATCGGATTGTTCTTCTCGGCCGCAGCGGTGCGGGCAAAAGTTCATTGATCAGCCTTTGCAACGGTGCCTTGCAACCGGATCAGGGCAGGCTGCTCTGGCAGGGACAGCCGTTCCTCCAGCGATCCAGGCGGCAGCGTTGTGAGCTGGGAACGCTGTGGCAGGACCTTCGCCTGGTTGAGGAGTTGACCGCCATTCAGAACATTCAGGCTGGTGCTCTGGGTCGCCACGACCTGCTCTGGGCCGTGCGCAATCTGCTGGGTCTTCTCGACCCGGCCCCCTGCATGCAGGCGGTGAACGCTGTCGGACTTGAACCGGACCTCCTGAACAAACCCGTCCTGAATCTGTCCGGTGGCCAACGCCAGCGGGTTGCCCTGGCTCGATTGCTGCATCAGATGCCGCAGTTGGTGCTGGCTGACGAACCGTTATCGGCCCTTGACCCGGTGCTCGCTGACGACGTTCTGGCCACTCTTCTCCAGGCGCCGGCTTGTTTGATCAGCCTGCACCGTCCAGAACTGATGCATCGGTTCAACCGGGTCCTCGGGTTACGCCAAGGAAAGCTTGTGCTGAACAAGCATCCCGATGCCGTTACGGAGTCTGACCTGAAGTGGCTGTACAGCGAATCCTGAACCGCTGCCGGGCTGGACTGGCGGCGCCTCTGATGCCGCTGTTGCCGGGCCTCCTGCTGTTGCCGGTGCTGCTCCGGCTCAGTCTCGATCTTCATTCCGGCGGCCTGAATCTGGTTCTGCAGTTCTGGCAGGCCGCCTTACAGCCATCGCTGAACCCGCTGCTGCTCCGAAGTCTTCTGAACGCGGTGTCCACAACGCTGCTGATGGCTGTTCTGTCGTGGCTGATCAGTACAGGAGCGGGATTCATCCTCGGCTTGCTCTGCTCCCGTCGGGTGGCGGCCCTGTTCGGAGGATCCGGTTGGATGTCCACCTGGCTCAGACACCTGCTGGCACCGTTCCGGGCCATCCATGAGCTGGTGTGGGGACTGTTGTTCCTGCAGCTGTTCGGGCTGAATGGCTGGGTTGCTGTTCTGGCCATCAGCCTTCCCTACAGCGCACTGATGGCGAGGGTTCTGGCCGATCAGATCGACAACAGATCATCCAGTGCTGTGCAGGCTCTGAAAAGTGGTGGTGCAACGGCAGCATCAACCCTGTTCACGGCTGTCCTGCCTGAAACCGCCGGCGGCCTCCTGAGTCACAGCGGTCATCGCCTCGACTGTGCGGTGCGGTCAGCCGTTCTTCTCGGTGTGTTCGGGTTGGGGGGAATCGGGACGGATCTGGCCCTCAGCCTGCAGTCCCTGCGCTTTCACGAGGTGTGGAGCGGACTCTGGGTGCTGGCAATGCTGATGTTTGTTCTGGATCGGCTGCGACGCAGACCTCAGCTTCTGGCCGTTGTGGCGGTGTTGAGTCTGGCGAGCGCAACCTCACAGCTGGATCTGTCCTTCCCACAGGTCACGTCACCGCTGCTGAACATGTCCGGAGAGCAATTGCTTGGGGCCTTGCAGGAAACACCCTGGGCCGAACTGATCGGGGGCACACTCCTGGTGACCGTTGCTGCCGCGACGATTGCAGTCGGCCTGCCGCCCCTGATGCTGTTGCTGACCCTTCAGCGACGGTCGCTCCGACAACTGCTCTGGGCGTTGATGCGATTGATTCCAGTGCCGCTGACGGCACTGCTGCTGCTGTTTGTGTTCCAGCCGAGTCCCGTCCTGGCTGCTGTCGCACTCGGGCTGCATCACAGCGGGGTGATGGGACGCGTGATGGAGGACGATCTGGATGAGTGCAGCAGCCTGCAGGCGGAGGCCCTCCTCCAGCTTGGCGCCGGTCAGCGTTCAGCAGTGCTGTACGGGCGACTTGGACCCATCAGTCGCCCGTACCTTGCCTATGGCCTGGTGCGTCTGGATGTGATTCTCAGAGACACCGCAGTGGTTGGAATGGTGGGTGGTGCAGGACTGGGCTGGCAGTTGATCGATGCCCTTGGCTCGTTCCACTGGGCCCTGGTTCTCCTGCTGCTGCTGGCTTATGCAGCGCTCACCATCTCTGGCGAAGTGGTGAGTGGATGGATGCAGACAACCTGGGGCTGCAAGGCTGTCGAAGCCTGAAGCGGAAAACTGCCGATGAGGCCGAAGCAACTGGTGGTGATCGGAGACAGCGGTGTTCTGGGCTGGGGCGATCGGTTGGCTGGAGGGTGGTGCGAACGACTCCGTCTCAGTTGGATGCAGTTGCCGGAAGCACCTGTTGTTTATCCACTGGGAGTGAGGGGTGATGGGCTTGAGCGGGTCAACGCCCGCTGGCGCACGGAATGGGCCTGTCGCGGTGAGCTGCGACGCAAAGTGCCGGATGCTGTGTTGTTATCCGTCGGCCTGAACGACACAGCACGCGTCGGTAGCCGTGACGGTCGCCAACAGCTGACGCCGGAGGCCTTCGTGTTCGGACTCAGCCAACTGCTCGATGAGATCCGACAAAGCGCTTCGGTGATGGTGATGGGGATGACGGCCGTGGATGAGCACGTCATGCCGTATGCCGAGTGCCTCTGGTATTCGAACAACGACATCGAGGCCATGGAAGCTGCGACTGCTGAAGCCTGCCGCGACATCGACGTTCCTTTCCTCAGCCTCCACGGCGACATGCTGGCTGAACCGGACTGGCTCACCTGGATGGAGCCGGATGGCATCCACCTCAACAGCGATGGCCATGGCTGGATCGAACGCAAGATCAGCGCCTGGCCCGCCTTGATGGCATGGGCTGGGCTGGAACCGACGCTCACGTCAGTTCCCATCAGAATGTGAAGACCGGGTCAAGACCCGATTAATGTGAGCGTTCCCTGACATTCGGACGTGGAAGGAAAGCTCCCCTGCGACCAGGCCGGCGGACTGCCATCGGCTCAGCGGAAAACCACGCTGAAGTGGGACACGAATGGGGAGCTGACATCCATCGATATGGTTCGAATTCTGGATCGGCTCACTCAACCTGAACTCAATCGCTGCGATCTGGACGTCAACTGAGGCTTATTTCGGCGCCATGCTCGCCTTGGCTTCGACATAGAAGGAGAGCTCAATCCGGCTGAGGCCAGCTTCCTGAGCCATCGATTCCACCCGTTTACGAACAGCAGGCCGAACAAAAAAGGGAACGTCCTTTTTGAGTGCAGCTTGTGCGTCGGGTTGCCATTCCATGCGCGATCAATGGGGTGGGTGCTGAGATTATTCGGCACTCAGGTGCATGAGCGCGGCACCGAAGTGTGCAGTCCAAACCGTCGAAGCAACGAATGCTGAGGACCGTTGTTTCCTGACCATGACAAGCGGCGCATCGGCTCTGTCCGAACAACACCGACACCTGCCCGGGACGATCAGAACGCGCAATCTGGTTGCTTTGAAGCACCTGGGGTTGGCAGGTCTGGCGGCCAAGCGACAACAACTGCACGGCCCGGAGGAATGGGAGGACCTGATGCAGGAGGCCAGCATTGGTGTTCTCAGAGGTGCGGAGCGCTTCGATCCGAACCGTGGACTGAAACCGAGTACCTACCTACTGAGCTGTGCCAGGGGACAGGTTCTCCACTACCGGCGCGATCGGTCATCCATCGTTCGGATTCCCTGGCGGCTCAGAGATCTCTATGCAGCTGGCCTGAAGCTGCAGCGAGAGCGTGAACAAGCCAACCAGCCACCACTGGAAGATTCTCATCTGGCGACAGCTTTGGGCACCACCCTGCAGCGCTGGAGAGAGGCCTGCCGATGTCAGCTTCTGACGCAAACCCGAGCCATCGGAAACAGGGAATGGGACCAAGGCAACGTCGACAATGAGGACCCACAACTCCTCTGGCTGCTGCAATCCATGCAGCGCTTAACCCAGGCCGACCAGCGTCTGTTGCGAAGCCATTTGGTTCAGGGACAAAGCCTCAGGCAGTTGGTGCGTGTCACTGGAATGAGCCACCGTCAGGTGCGTCATCGCATTGATCGACTCATCGCTCAGCTGAAGGATTGGGCTCAACTTGATGGGCTGCTGTCACTCCATTGAATGGGTCAACAATCGGTCGAACACCTCGCTATCCGGGGAAATCACAACGGCAACAACATGCCTGTCGGAAAGCTTCCCCTCATCGCCTTAACCAATCAAAAACCCCGTTTGCCATGACGGGGTTTTGAACGATCTCTCAGGCATTTGACAGTGACA
>CAJWZW010000022.1 GCA_913050565.1 uncultured Synechococcus sp. | reverse complement strand
CGGTCAAATGCGTAGGCATAACAACTTCTTGCTGCCATAGGATTTTTTCATTCAACTTCAACATTCCTTTGACAAATGCGCTGATCGAGCATTCCGGCTCCTGTGCCATCCGCAATGCGTTCACTTCAATCCATTGCTCAAAACTCATCACTATATTTAAAACAATCACTTGGCCCGAGTTATTCATCAACTTGTGGAGAATCGTTCGCTTTAACGTCTGCTGCCGACCTGTTACGTCGAAATGAAGATAAGCTCCCCTCTTGAGACGTTTTTCAATTTTTTCGTCCCCATATTTTCTCCAGTCTTTACGAAGACCAGACAAACGGAGTCTATTTGCAAGAACATTTCCCTTGATCTTGCATTTTTTTTGAATTAAACCTACAAATTTGGAGGGATTTCCCGACCGTATTTGCTTGATCAGCCAGGATTTACCGCTGCATGAAGGACCAGCAATGACGACCAGCCTTCGTTTATACCTTTTTGATTTTTTAGCCATCCCGCGACTTCTTTACCATTATTAAAACACCCCAGGAAGGACATGGCTCAGTGCAGCACTTGGTTCCAGAAACGGGCCTTTTGACCAGAATGCAACGATGAAATTCTTTTTCGCGGTTCCAACAATTCTCCTGGGGATTCTTGGCAATCCAGCTTTTGCTTCGCAAGAGCATCCACCCTGGCCCAGCGCGGATGAACTGCGCGCGATTCAGCTTGCCGCCTTCAACTGCTCAAGGGACAACAGTCCAGAAAGCTGCAGTTCCGCAAGAACGTTGGCGGATCCCCTGATGGATCATCCGTCGCTCCCTGGAAACTGCAAAGACGTTGTCTGGGCCGTTCTTGAAGAAAGCCGTGTGGCACTCAGCAACAACGTTCAACGCCGTGATGCCATCGACGCAGCCGCCAAGCAACTGACCACCAAATGCAGCAAGCCAGTCAAACGAACTCAGTCGAAGTCGAAGCTGAACCGCTGACCCTGCATCAGCTGACCAACCTCTTTACGGATCTCATCCAACAGGGCGGCACTCACTTCGGGATGGCGTTTGATCTCATCGACGAAATTCTGCACATCAGCAGCCGTCATGCCATGGCTGCTGATTCGAGACTCCACCTTGCTGCGAAACGTCTCCAGCAATGCAATCTGATCGTCGGTCAGGGGCTTGGAGCCGGGGTGGTTGACGTCCATGGTGATTCAAAAAAGCGCGGTTGACCAACCGCCGTCATCCTGCAGCTTGGCAGCGGAGATCAGATCAGGCAGCCAGGGACCTTGAACTGGTCGCAACAAACAGGAAGAAACAGGATTTCCATGTTTAGGTGATTTCATCGAACAATCCTTTGTGATGACCACCTCGGCCGCCGTGGACCCGACCCAGCACCTGGTCAGACTTGACGCTCCTTTCACCGATCAGAAGCCCGGCACGTCCGGCCTTCGCAAAAGCAGCGAACAGTTCGAAAAACCTCACTACCTGGAAAGCTTCATCGAGGCGGTGTTTCGCACATTGCCGGGAGTGCAGGGCGGCACATTGGTGCTCGGAGGCGATGGCCGCTACGGCAACAGGCGCGCCATTGATGTGATTCTGCGCATGGCTGCAGCCCACGGCCTGAGCAAGGTGATCGTCGCCACCGCTGGAATTCTCTCAACCCCTGCAGCCTCCAACCTGATCCGCAAACGCCAGGCCATCGGGGGGATCATTCTCTCCGCATCCCACAACCCTGGCGGACCGGATGGTGATTTCGGCGTGAAGGTGAATGGCGCCAATGGTGGCCCAACTCCTGCCTCCTTCACCGATGCGGTCTACACCTGCACCCAAACCCTGGAGCAGTATTCAATCGTCGAAGCTCCCGCCACACCGGTCGATGTTCCGGGCACCCACAGCATCGGCGCGATGCAGGTGGAGGTGATCGACGGGGTGGATGACTTCGTTCAACTGATGCAGAAGCTGTTCGACTTTGATCAGATCAGCGAACTCATCCGCGGCGACTTCCCCCTGGCCTTCGATGCCATGCACGCGGTCACAGGCCCCTATGCCAACAAACTGTTCGAAGGACTTCTTGGAGCACCAGCCGGAAGTGTGCGCAATGGAATCCCGCTGGAGGATTTCGGCAAGGGACACCCCGATCCCAACCTCACCTACGCCCACGACCTTGCCGACCTGCTGCTCAAAGGGGATGACTACCGATTCGGTGCAGCTTGCGATGGAGATGGCGACCGCAACATGATTCTGGGTGAGCATTGCTTTGTGAACCCAAGCGACAGCCTTGCTGTTCTCACCGCCAACGCCACCCTGGCCCCGGCCTACGCCGGAGGTCTGGCCGGTGTTGCCCGCTCGATGCCCACCAGCTCCGCGGTGGATGTTGTGGCAAAAGAGCTGGGAATCAACTGCTTTGAAACCCCCACCGGTTGGAAGTTCTTCGGCAACCTCCTTGATGCCGGTGAGATCACCCTGTGCGGAGAGGAAAGCTTCGGTACCGGCAGCAACCATGTCCGCGAAAAGGATGGTCTCTGGGCGGTGCTGTTCTGGCTGCAGATCCTGGCCGAACGCCGCTGCAGCGTCTCCGAGATCATGCGTCAACACTGGGCGCGCTTCGGACGCCATTACTACTCACGCCACGACTACGAGGCCGTTGCCAGCGACGCTGCCCATGGCCTCTACGACCGTCTTGAGGGCATGCTGCCTGGATTGATCGGCCAGTCCTTCGCCGGCCGCAGTGTCAGCGGAGCCGACAACTTCAGCTACACCGATCCGATCGATCAATCGGTGACCCAAGGGCAGGGCCTGCGCATCCTTCTCGAGGATGGCAGCCGTGTTGTTGTCCGCCTCTCGGGCACCGGCACGAAAGGCGCCACGATTCGCGTTTATCTGGAAAGCTATGTGCCCAGCAGCGGCGACCTCAACCAGAACCCCCAGATCGCCCTGGCCGACATGATTCAAGGCATCAACGCTCTAGCGGAAATCAAGGAGCGCACCGGCATGGACAAGCCCACCGTGATCACCTGATCTGTTCTCTTTAAACAAGCCACCCTCCGGGTGGCTTTGCGATGGGATCAGAGTCTGCGACGTCCGCGGTAGGGGTTTTTCGGGCGATACATCGGATCGGTGGCTTCCTCCTGCAACTGGCGCATGGTTTCAATCGCGAAGCCGGATAGACCACCGGAACTGATCACCATCAGGTAGAAGAGCCTCAACTTGCGCAGATCAATCTGCGCAGGACTGTTGTCGATCAGCACCTTGAAGAAATAGGCAAGGGCACACCCCAGGATCAGCCCGATGGCCAGGGCCACCAGGGCCCGCATGCCGCTGAACGGCTTGCCGGCATTCACCTCGGTGTTGGATTTCTCCATCAGCTCGCCTCAGGGGAAGGCTCCACAGCTGGCTTCGCCTCAGCATCTCCAAGCAGAGACTTCATCACCACGTAGAAAACGGGAACCACAAGGGTGGAGAGGAAGGTGGCAACAAGCAAACCACCAAACACCACCAGACCGAGTGAAGACTGGCTCTGAGCACCGGCTCCACTGGCAAGCATCAACGGAAGGAAGCCAGTGAGAGAGGAGATCGCCGTCATCAGAATCGGCCGGAGACGGGATTTGGCTGAGAATTTCGCTGCATCCAGAGCGGACGCACCCTCGGCCATCTTCTGGTTGGCCAGATCGACAATGAGAATGGCGTTACCCCCTGCCAGACCGATCAACATCACAAGACCCACCTGGGCGTAGATGTTCAGCACCTGACCTGCTCCACCGAGGAAAACCAGGGCTCCGAGCAGCGCTGTTGGAACGGTGAGCAGGATGATGATCGGATCGGTGTAGCTCTCGTACTGAGCTGACAGAACCAGGAACACCGCAAGGATGCCGAGGGCGAAGATCACCACCGCAAGCGAACCGGCTTTCACTTCCTCACGGGAGATGCCGGTCCAGTCGTAACCGAGCCCCTGGAAGCTTCCCTGGCTGAAGATCTGCCGCATCTCCCCGATGGCCTGGCCGGAGCTGTTGCCTTCTTTGGGGGTTCCCTCAATCTTGATCGAGCGGAAGAGATTGAAGTGGGGGATGACGGTGGGACCAACGGTTTTCTTCACGGTGAAGAACTCCGACAACGGCACCTGCTCACCCTTGCTGTTGGCGACATAGATCGATGACAGCTTCTGAGGAGTTGCACGGCTCACATCGTCGGCCTGCACATAGACCCTTCTGACTTTTCCCTCCTGGAAGGTGTCGTTCACGTAGGCGCCACCGAAATTGACGCTGAATGCCGACATCGCCGAACCGAAATCGACCCCAAGCGACGCCATCTGGTCGCGGTCAACATCGACGTTGTACTGGGGTGCCTGCGGAGAGAACAGGGAATAAACCCGGTTCAGCTTGGGATTGGTGTTGGCCGTCTGGATGATGTTCTGAGCGGAACCGAAGAAGTCATTCAGCGAATAGACGCCACTGCTCTGATCGAGCAGCTGGAATTCAAAGCCGCCACCGGTGCCGTAACCGGGAATCGCCGGTGGTTCCACAACGAAGACCAGTCCACCATCAATGGCTCCGTAGACCTTGGCATTGAGACGTTTGACGATGGCTCCAACGGAGTGCTCCTTGCCGGGCCTCTCATCCCAGTGCTTCATGCCGATGAAGAACAGGCCTTTGTTGGGAGAGTTGCCATCGAGGCTGGCGCCACTGAACAGAGCAGCTGAGGCAATGTCTTCCTCCGAGCGCAGCACCTCCGCCACCTGACGGTTGATCTCAAGGGTTTTTTCATTCGAGACACCATCAGGTGCCTGAACAAATCCAATGGCATAACCCTGATCTTCAATCGGAACGAAACCGCCGGGAATGCGGGTGAAAGCAAAACCGGTGAGCAGAATTCCTGCCGCCAGGGCAGCCATCACAATCGGGCGGGCTTTGAGGACCGCATCCAGGATTGAGGCGTAGCGCTTTTCAAAGCCGCCATACAGACGATTGAAATTGCTGAAGATCACAGGGATAAACCAGCCGATCCCAAGGCCAACCGCCGTGAACAGAATCACCGGGAAGGGATTGGTGAACAGAACCCCAGTGATCACCATGCCGACAGCGGCACCACCCACGGCGAAGGGAAGCCTCAGAGGCATGCCGGTGATTTTTGAAGCGATGAAGCCAACCAAACCGCCGACAACCGCGGGCACGAGTGCAACTGCTGCACCGTTACCGGCACTGAGCAGGCCATAAACGAAACCGAGAACAACACCTGCGATGGCGTATTGCTGGCGACTCAGCTCCTTGGTGTCGCGGGACAGCAGAAGTGCCGAAAGCATCGGCGAGAAGGTGAGGGCATTGAACGTGGAAATGCCGATCGAGAAGAGAATCGTTGCGGCGAACTGTTTGTAGATCGTGCCGGTGGCACCGGGGAAGAACAGCACAGGCAGGAACACGGCCATCTTCACCAGAGAGGTGGCGATGACCGCACCGAACAGCTCATCCATGGTTTCCATGGCGGCCTGCACCGAGGTCATTCCTTCAGCCTTCTTGGCAGAGGTGTCCTCCACCACCGTGATCGCGTCATCCACAACCAGACCGGTTGCCAGAACAAGGCCAAACAGGGTGAGCTGGTTCAGTGAGAATCCAAAAGCCAGCACCAGGGCGAAGGTGCCGATCAGAGCCACAGGGATGGCGATGGCTGGAACAAGGGTGGCCTTCCAGTTCTGAAGGAACAGGAACAGGACAAGCACCACAAGAATCACCGCATCCCGCAGTGAGTTGGTCACACCCTTGATCGACTGGTTGATGAAGTCGGTTGTGTCGTAAATCTTCTCGACACCAAGGCCGACAGGGAGTGTTTTCTCGAACTCACCAAGCACTTCCTTGACGCCGTTGGACACCTCAATGGCGTTACTTCCGGTCAGCTGGTAGATCGCAATACCAACGGAGGGGGTTCCCTTGAGATCCATGGCGTCAATGCCGTAGGTCTCACCGCCGAGTTCAACACGGCCCACATCCTTGAGCCGCACAAGGCCGCCGGCATCCGTGGTGCGGAGAACAATGTTCTCGAATTCCTGAACAGTGGTGAGGCGTCCCTGAAGCTGAACCGTGAAGGTGTATTCCTGGCCCTTCGGAGCCGGTGCACCACCGATCTTGCCCGCCGGAACCAGACGGTTCTGGCTCTGAAGCTGGGCAACAACATCCGTTGATGACAGGTTGTTCGCTGTCAGCTTCTCGGGATCGAGCCAGAGCCTGAAGGCGATCTTGCGGTTGCCGAAGTATTCGACATCTCCAACACCTTTGACTCGCTTGACGTTGTCAGTGAGGTTTTTATCGAGATAACCACTGATCGTCTCAACCGAGTACTCGGTCTTGGAAGGATCCTCGTTGACAAAGTTGTAAACGAGCAGAATCGAGTTGGAGGCCTTGTTGACCGTGACACCGGACTTGCGGACTTCCTCGGGTAGCTGAGGTTCAGCCAGCGAAACGCGGTTCTGCACGTTCACCTGGTTGATGTCGCCGTCTGTTCCGCTGTCGAACGAGACCGAAATGGAACTCACACCATCCGATGAACTGTTGGAGGTGATGAAGTCCATGCTCTCCACACCATTGATCTGCTGCTCAAGCACGGAGGTGACTCCCTGCTCAACCGCTTCGGCGTCGGCTCCGACGTACTGCGCCGTCACCTTCACGGTGGGAGGAGCAATATCCGGCAGGTTTTCGATCGGAAGAATCGGGATCGCGATCAGCCCGACGATCACGATCAGCAGACTGCAGACGGTGCTGAGGACCGGCCTGGTGATGAAATTATTGGATGCAGACATCGTTCAGATTCAGTTGGCTTGAGCTGGTTTTTCAGCGTTCTGCTTCGCCGGTGCCAGTTGAACGGGCATGCCGTGTTTGAGATTGAGCAGGTTGGTGGTGGCCACTTTCTGATTCAGCTCAAGACCCTTGGTGATGGGGTAGCGCTGGTTCTCCAATTCTCCAACCGTGACGGGGGTCTGGAGTGCAAATAAAGCTTCAGCAGGAAGTTTGCCGGCTTTGATGCCCTTCTCCAATGTCGCCAGATCTGCCTTCCCGGGGTTTGCCTTGAGATCATCAAAACCGCCGAGTCGGAAGACAAAACTCTGACCTGAGGTCTGTGTCACAGCTGCAAAAGGTACAGAAAGCTCTTCCTTTGCCTTGATCTGAACGCGGGTGCGAAGGCGCTGACCATCCTTCAGCTTGCCGTCGGTGTTGGGAAACACGGCCTTCACCAGGAGCCCTTGGGTCTTGGGATTGATTCGCGGATCAATCGTGCCGACAGAGCCGGTGGCAATGATGTCTTCGCTCCCTGGTGAGCTGAGCAGAACAGGCTGGCCTTTCTCCAAACGTGCCGAGAAGATTGCCGGCACCTCAACACGCGCCTCCAGCTCGTTGTTCTGCACCAGGCTGGTGAATGGAGTGCCCTGTTGGATCACATCGCCCACCTTCACGTTCACATCGGCCACCACCCCTGCCGAAGGTGAGCGCAGATTGCTGTAGCTGAGTGTGGCTTCTGTGGACTTCACCTTTTCAGCCGCCGCGACGTACTGAGTGCGATAGCGATCCAGTTCCTTCTCAGACGCTGCACCGGTGTCACTGAGGTACTGGTAGCGGTCGTAATTGGCCTTGGCGGTCTCCGCCTTGGCTCGGTCCTCAGCCAGTTTTGCCTGCTGCTGGGCCTGATCCAGAACCACCAGCAAATCACCGGGATTGACTTCGTCACCCTGGCGAATCTTGAGCTCGAGAATCCGGCCTGAAGACTGGGCAGCCAGCTCAACAAGATTGCTTGCTTCCAGGGTGCTGACGGTGTCGACGCCTTCGGTGAACTCAGCCATCTCGGTGGGAGCGGCTTTGACCATTGGCGGCGGCGGCTCTTGCGGGGTTTGACCTCCACAGGCACTGACCGTCATCAGCGCAGCGAGGGGAGCAATCAGACGCAGCGAAGAGCGCACATGGATCCAGTGAATAGTTGGATTATGTGCGGAATGGCAAGGACCTGCTTGATCCTGTTTAGAAATGCTCTATTGGGACCACTGCTCGTCCACAGTTGAGTCAGGACCTCTTCGCCTTCCAGGGAGAACAGCAGCGCCAACGCCTTGCACCGCTGGCTGATCGCATGCGGCCACGCAACCTCGAGGAGTTTGAAGGGCAAAGCGGAATCCTCGCCAACGGACGTCTGCTGCGCCGTGCCATCAAGGCTGACCGGGTTGGCAACCTGATCCTGCATGGGCCTCCCGGTGTCGGCAAGACGACTCTGGCCCGGATCATCGCCGGCCATACCAGGGCGCACTTCAGCAGCCTCAACGCCGTGCTCGCCGGCGTGAAGGATCTGCGACTCGAGGTCGATGCTGCCCGGCAGCGCCTTGAGCGCCACGGGCTGCGCTCGATTCTGTTCATTGATGAAGTGCACCGTTTCAACAGCGCCCAGCAGGATGCGCTGTTGCCCTGGGTGGAGAACGGCACCGTCACCCTGATCGGAGCCACCACGGAGAACCCCTACTTCGAGGTGAACAAGGCTTTGGTGAGCCGGTCGCGGCTGTTTCGACTCCTGCCCCTCGAGCCTGAGGATCTCCATCAGCTTCTGAGCCGAGCCATCAGCGACGAAGAACGCGGTTACGGCTCACGCATGGTGCAGATGGATCGGGATGCCGCTGAACATCTCGTGGACATCGCCAACGGTGATGCCCGCAGCCTGCTCAATGCCCTGGAGCTGGCGGTGGAGAGCTCTGAGGCCGATGCAGACGGCAAAATCAGGATCGATCTGGCCATTGCTGAGGAGTCGATCCAGCAGCGCGCCGTGCTGTACGACAAGCACGGTGATGCTCATTACGACACCATCAGCGCTTTCATCAAATCCCTCCGAGGGTCTGATGCGGATGCTGCACTCTTCTGGCTGGCCCGCATGGTGGAAGCGGGTGAAAACCCACGCTTCATCTTCCGGCGCATGTTGATTGCCGCAGGGGAGGACGTCGGACTGGCGGACCCCCAGGCCATCGTGGTGGTGGAAGCCTGTGCTGCTGCATTCGAGCGGGTTGGATTACCGGAAGGGCTGTATCACCTCGCGCAGGCCGCCCTCTATCTGGCTGGCACCGACAAAAGCAACAGCGTGCTGGGTTTTTTCGATGCACTCAAGACTGTTCGAGCCGCCAGCGCACAGGACGTCCCCAGCCACCTTCGGGATTCCAACCGCGACGGAAAAGCCTTCGGCGACGGTGTGGGCTATCGCTACCCCCACGCCTACGCCGAACACTGGGTTGAACAGCAGTACCTCCCCACGGCATTGCAGGGCGAAGTGTTCTGGCAACCAGGAGGTCTCGGCTGGGAAGGGCAACGACGGGAGTGCATGGCGGAACGGCGAGCCGCTCAACTCGCCGCGGCCGCGGAGCTGGCCGTCGAACAACCGCTGCTGCTGAGCAGTGGGCCGGACAGTCCTGCTCTGGAACGCTGGATCCAACGCCAGCTGGGACAGGAAGGGGAACGGCTGCATCGCCTGCGTCAGCGTTTATGGGCCGACATCCCCTGGAAACGCAACGATCGCGTGTTGGTTCTGGGTAGCCATTCCCTGCTGTGGGCCCTGGACCCACTCCGCGAAGCTCTGGAGGGAGGGGTGACCCTGCTGTGCGGAACCGACGACGACCGTCGTCGCATCAGCGCGCAGCTCGAACTTCTGGAGCCGGAGCGTCGACCCCAGTTGATGACTCACACCGCAGAGCTTCCTGACCAGCAGCGCTTCGACTGGATCGGCGGCCGTCTCGGTACTGCAGATCTGGTGTCATTCAACTGGCAAGAGCTGTCATCACTGCTCGATCGCCACAGCGATCGGCATGCCGGACTGCGTCTGCTGATCAGCCATGCCCAGGCCGGACCGGCCGGGGTCTTGCAGCAACAGACCCCAGGCCTTGTGGAGCTTGAATCCCTGGTGAAACAGGAGCAGCAATGGCTGCAGAGCCTTGAGCCCCAGAACGAGGCTCTGCAAACGAATGGTTGGACTCTGCAAAGCACAACCTGGCAGGAATCCATCGCCCTGACAGGGGGCAAAGCCCTTCTTGATCGCTGGCTTGAAAACGGCTCTCAGTACCGCTGCATGCTCGGAGAGCAATCCGAGACCGCTCTGCTCGTGTTGCGCCGCCTGCTGGAGCAGCGTGGAGACCATGGCCTCGAGTTGCCGTTACGACACACGTTGGTGAGTGGGTCCCGTGGCATAAAAAAAGCCCCGGCAAAGCCGGGGCCGAAGCAAAGGCTTAATGCCTGATCACCACAGGGGCTGAGCGGGAGCAACGTAAGGCTCGGCAGCTGCCGGCTCAGGCAGGGCGGAGTTGGCCTGCACGCAAGCGGGCAGGAACACATACCAGGACAGCAGTGAAGTGGCTTGGTCTCCGGAAACCTTGTCGGGAGCACAGACGTTCTGGCTGCCATCGGTCACACCGTTGTCGGCCAGGCGGAAGTCGACAGGCAGTTCCTTCATGATGCCTGCGGAGCTGATCGAACCGTCAACGGCATCAGCGATGATGGCGGAGCGAAGAGCAACAGTGGCTGTCTTCTTCTTCTGCCAGTAGGGGAAGTAGGACTTGGTCTGATCGTCGAGGAAAGCCTCGCCGTCATCGGAGTAAAGGAAGCGTGACACTCCGACGATGTCGACCTCGTAGGTCTTGGTCATGCCTTCACGGATCTCTTCAGCGGTCCAGCCGGAACCGTTGATACCGGCTTCAAGAGCGCGGTCGTTGATTTCGCCGTCAACGAAGAAAGCTCTGAAATCACGTGAAGTGGTGGTCCAAACAGCACCACCTGTGTTCCAGCGAACAGGACGGGTGGTACCTGCTTCGACGGAAGGAGCAGCGAAAGCTGCGAGAGATGCGCCGGCCAGGAGACCAGCGGCGAGACGATTGAACACGGACGACAAATGGGGACGTCAAAGCCAACTTAGTTGTCGAGGCAAGGGTTGGCACTAAAAAACTCTGAGTATCAAAAAATCGGATCGATTTGGACCAACTCCTCCAGAGACAGACCTATTCGGCCCAATGCGATTCGTCGATTGATTCGCGTGCATGCCTCAGAGACTGCCAACCCTCAGGGCATTCGGTAGCAAGATTTGCTGGCGCAACATCCCCCACACCAACGCATGCCCAGGTGGCCAGACGACCTTCACCTCGAGCGACGCCTGCCACATAAACCTCATTCCCCATCTGCGGACGAATCAACAGGTGCGTTGAGGCATCGCTGTTTTCAACGCTGGCCTCGAGCGAATCCGGTGTTCCCAAACCGAGATCCACCAGCGAGGTTGCG
The DNA here is from genome assembly GCA_913050565.1 of uncultured Synechococcus sp. Taxonomy (GTDB): domain Bacteria; phylum Cyanobacteriota; class Cyanobacteriia; order PCC-6307; family Cyanobiaceae; genus Parasynechococcus. Next base: position 12,259 of record CAJWZW010000022.1, on the reverse strand, counting down.
AAACCGCCCCAGTAGTGCCTGGTCATCTGACCCAGCGTGAATGCATGCATCAGCCTTTGCGCCTCCCGGCGTTGATCCACGCTGATTTCACGAACGGCAAGCCGCTCTGACAAGCGTGACCCCACCGGCGGCCTGTTGGAGACGGACGGCAGTTCTGAGCTGGCACTCGTCTTGCCATGGACCAATCCCATGACTCCAACTGTCCCGAGAACAAAGGCCGGCAGGCACTTCAGCAGGACAGAAAGCGTCGGTGATCTGACCATCTCCGCAGCGCACCTATAGGTTTCAACCTAGGCAGACCGGACCGATCTGTCCGTGCCCGCCAGCCACCGCCAGGAGCCACGAATCAAGGCCAAATCGGTTGATGGAAACAGCGTTGTTGCTTCCGGAATGGTGAGCAGCACGGGCATGTGCGGTGCAGGACCACCGGCCCAGATCCTTCGCCAGGCTTCCCCTCTGCCACTTGACAGCCGCTTCCTTGGCAACCCACTGGTTCAACACAGCCAATCGAAGCGACTCCCCCTGCAGTGACTGGAGCTCTTGGCAGTCGCCTGGAGTGAAAAAACGAGCAGCCAGCGCTGCAGCGGCAAAACGGCGATCCAGACGTTCCAGGTCCACACCAACGGGGCGGATGGACCAGGCAATCGCCAGCGCATCACGACAGTGACTGAGACTGATCCAACCCCAGCCGGAAGGCAGCTTCGGCGGCGAGCCAGGCGGGGCTGTCAGAGGCACAGCTTGCGGAGCCACGTCAAGACAGTCCGCCAGACAACGACGCATCCACAACCTTGAACGGCAGAAGCTGGACCGACGCCTGCCGCTGAGCCCATCTGCCGCATGCGCTTCGTTGCTGGTCAGGGAGAGTCCTGCGGGTTCGCGGCACTGGTCCGGCACCAGCCAAACGGCCGTTACGCTTCGAGCCTCAAACTGATGAAGCTGACGTGGCTCTCCAGATCGGCGATCCGGCACCGGATTTCACTCTCCCCAATCAGAACGGCGAGCCGGTTCAGCTGTCATCCCTGCGCGGCCAGCGGGTGGTTGTTTATTTCTATCCCAAAGACGCCACACCCGGCTGCACCAAAGAGGCCTGCAACTTTCGAGATCGTTGGGATGTCCTGCAGAAACAAGGCATTCAGGTTCTTGGAATCAGCAAGGACAACGCCTCGTCGCACACCAAATTCATCGCGAAACACACCCTTCCATTCACGCTGCTCACCGATGAGGAGCCCTGCGCCGTAGCCAGCAGCTACGACAGCTATGGCCTCAAGAAATTCATGGGCCGCGAATACATGGGAATGATGCGCCACACCTTCCTGATTGATGCCGAAGGCAAGATCGAAAAGATCTATCTCAAAGTGAAGTCAGCCACCATGGCTGACGATCTGATCAACGATCTGGGGCTGGGCTGAACCGATCCAACAAGCGAACCATCGCCTGAAGCTGAAGAGTCGAATCGGATCGACATCGGATGCCGCGACTGTTCAATTCGCTCTCCAGCAACGGAGCATCTCCGCCACAGACCCAGAGAGAGGCTCCACTGATCCGTTGTGCATCCTGAACCGAAGCCACGATCGCCTGAATCACCCCACGACGCATCGCCTGATCGGTAGCCACTGGAAACGGGTCGTCGGGAACCTTCTCAAGCTTGACGTCCGCGGGGAGCAGAGATGTCGCCAGACCCATGCTGCGCAACTGAAGGTGCAGCCCTGGTATCAACTGTCCGCCCTGAAAGTGTCCATGACGGTCCAGAAGCGTGAGGCTCAGCACCGTGCCGGCATCCGCGAGGAGCACTCCGCGATCGGAGGGTTTTGAGCAACGCAGTTCCCTTTGCCAGGCTTCCCATGCTCCAAGGGCTCGATCCACGCCAAGCCAGGGGGGACAACCCTCCAGTGGAACGTGTCGAAGTCTGAGTCTGGGTCGACACGGCTCATCAACAAGCTGATCCGGTACCGCGCCGACCGCAGCCCAGATCAGAGGTTCTGAACCGAGACGCCGCTGATCGGGCTCCGCATGGTCAAAGCACCACTGCTCCTGATGCCACTCAGCCCAGTGCCAGCGGCTGTTGCCGATCAGCAGAGCACGCCGCAACACCACTTCTCAGATTCCATCACCCATGAGATTTTCCACAGCATCCTGTGGCAGATGGATGCCGCACTCCTGCTTGAGTCCACCGAAACGGGTGTCGCGGCCACTGAGCTCACCTGCGTCTGGTCCGCTGGAGTGCCAATCTCCCACGGTCGAATAGCCCTTCTCGAACAAAGGATGTTGAGGCAGGTCGTGTTCCTGCATGTAGTAGTAAACGTCCCTGGGCGACCAGTCCAGAAGCGGTCTCAGTGACAGTCGTTCCCTGATGGGGTCCAGCCAGCTCATGGATCGACGGTGAGCTGTCTGAGTGCTGCGAACACCACTGGCCCAGCAGGTCACCCCCTGTTCCTCCATCACCTGTTCAAGGGGCTCCACCTTGCGGATGCGGTGGTAGGTCTCAAGGTCAGGAACGTTTCCCGTCTCCCAGAGACGGCCATGCAACGCCTCCATGCGCGCCGGAGACATGGAGCTCTGCGCCACAACCAGACGCACGCCAAAGAGCTCAACAAGCTGTTCGCTGTATTGATACGTCTCAGGGGGGAGATAGCCGGTGTCAACCCAGATCACCGGTACCGACTGGCCGTCCGGGAGTCTGCTGAGCATGTGCAGAAGCACGGACGACTGGATGCCGAAGCTTGTTGTGAGTGCGAAACCATCACCGAACTGCTCCAGGGCCCAGGCCAGGCGCTGAGGAGCTTTGAGCGATTCGAGGCGATCACGGAACGCATCGAGATCCTCCCGAATCAACGTGCGCATGATCCCCAGTGACCCCTCCGAGATCACCCATCTTCTCCTGCCGCCGGAACCGATGAGGTTCCTAAGGTTTTCTCAGAACATGGCACCCCATGACATCCCCGCAGATCGCGACGAATTCCGTGGTGGTGGTCGGAGGTGGGTTCGGAGGTTTGTTCAGCGCTCTGGCCGTTCGGGAGCGCTTGCCGGAAAGGCCTGTGGTGCTGCTGGAACCGAACAGCAACTTCATCTTTCAACCCCTGCTCTACGAGCTCCTCAGCGGTGAGATGAAGAGCTGGGAGGTGGCTCCGCGCTACAGGGACCTGCTTGCTTCACGCCAGATGGTCTGGTTGCAGGAACGGGTGAGTCGGATTGATCTGGACGCTGGCTGGCTGGACACGGACCATGGCAGCCGACTGGAGTGGGGCGATCTTGTGCTGGCCACCGGCACGGAGCCGAATGATTTCGGCATCCCCGGAGTCGAGCACCACGCCCAGGGATTTCGCAGCCTTGATGATGTCGCCAGGCTGAGGGAACGCATCCACTGGCTGCGCCAACAGCGTCAATCCGATGCTGCGCTGGTGATTGTCGGTGCGGGACCCACCGGTGTCGAGCTGGCCTGCAAGCTTTCCGACCTGCTGGAAGGCGCCGCTGTGATTCACCTGGTTGAGATGGGTGAACAGATCCTCCCCCGGAGCCGGGCCTTCAACCGTGCAAGAGCTGAGGCCGCTCTGGAGCGTCGCCAGGTGAAGCTGCATCTCAGCACAAGCGTCACCGCCGTCACGGAGGATCAGGTGCAGCTCGAGGGCGGCACTGCGCTGCGCCACGACGGCCTGATCTGGAGTGCCGGCAGCCGACCATCGCTCCCACCCCTGCAACCGGAATCCGAGGTCAACCGTCGTGGCATCAGCATTACCGCTGACCTCCGGGTCAGCGGCCAAACCCATGTGTTTGCCATTGGAGACACTGCCCACCATGCGGAGGCACCCTGGCCCGGCACCGCTCAGGTGGCCATGCAGCAAGGTGAAGCCATTGCCGCTGCGTTGGCTGCGATGGCCACCGGAAACGACCCGGAGCCGTTCCAGTTCCAGGACCGCGGCGAAATGCTCAGCCTGGGCATTGGCGACGCAACCCTGACCGGTCTTGGAGTCACCCTGGCCGGGCCACTGGCGTTCAAGCTGCGCCGGGCCACTTACCTCACACGCCAGCCAGGCCTGTCCCTTGGCCTGCGGTCGGCCGGGGCCTGGCTGCTGAATCGTTGAGACAAGCTCACCTCGGCGGACGAATCAAGGGCCTGCGCCCAGGTCAGCTGCGTCAGCTCGATCGGCTGAGTCAACGACGCCATCCCGAAGACAGCGGGGCCGACCTGCTCACTCTCGAGCGCCTGGCTGCTCTGGTGAACGAGCTGGAACTGTCCATGCACCTTGTGCTCGATGGTCGAGGCCTCTGTCGACTCCTCTGGCTGGGTCCGCTGGCGGGTTCGGACAATCTGCGCGAACAGCTGCCTGCATCAAAGCGGCGCAGCAGCGGCGGCTGGCGCCTGGTGAGCTGTCCGTTTCAGAGACAGGGGCTCCAGGCTGCAGGTGGCGATGCCGTGCTCGCTCTCGACTTCGTCTCCCACAGCTGGCTGCGCTTTGCACCGAACCCAGGTGCGGATGGCCTTCGACCGGCCGAACTGCTCCAACCCGACCGGGAGGCCACGGAAGGCTGGCGCCAGATCGACCGCGGTGATCTGCGTGACCTTTGCCAGCTGGATATCTCTGCCAGGGATGAACAGAGGCAGGAGCAGACGCTCCGCTCCAGCGACAGCGCAGAGGAATCGGTGCTCCTGCTCACCCTGACGGACCGCGATCAAACGCGGGGGGAGAGTGAGCTGGCGGAACTTGAGGGTCTGGTGCGCAGCGCAGGTGCCCGGCCCGTGGCTGTGATCAGCCAGCGGTCCGGCAGCGCCAATCCCCAGACTCTGTGGGGCACCGGCAAACTGCAGGAAGCGGCTCTGGAGGTGCGCCGCAGCGGTGCAACCCTGGTGGTCACCGATCGGGAACTGACCCCGGTCCAGGTTCGCAATCTGGAGCGGCTCCTCGAATGTCCGGTCTCCGATCGCAGCGAACTGATTCTCGATATCTTTGCGCAGCGAGCAGGCAGTGCCGCCGGCCGGTTGCAGGTTGAACTGGCGCAGTTGCGCTACCGCTTGCCACGGCTTCTGGGCCGCGGGCGCAGCCTGTCAAGGCAAGGTGGTGGCATCGGCACCCGAGGGCCTGGGGAAACCCAGTTGGAAAAGGATCGCCGCGCCATCAGCCGCCGGATCGAGCGACTGGTGCGGGATCAGCAGCAGCTGCAGCGACATCGCAGTCGTTTGCGTGACCAACGCCGCGACCTGCCCCGTGTTGCCCTGGTCGGTTACACCAATGCCGGCAAATCCAGCCTGCTGAATGCGTTATGTGGCCGTCGGGAGTCCGACAGGGTGTTGGCGGAGAACAAACTGTTCGCCACGCTCGACCCAACCACGCGACGGCTGGAGCTTCCAAGTCCAGGACAACGGCCCGACCGGGTGCTGCTGACCGACACGGTTGGCTTCATCAGGGATCTTCCAGCCCCGTTGGTGGAAGCATTCCGCGCCACCCTTGAGGAGGCCCTGGATGCCGACGTGCTGCTGCTGGTGGTGGATCTTGCCGATGATGACTGGCGGAGTCAGCTCGCCACCGTGCATCGTCTGCTGGATTCCCTCGGCAGCCAGGCCCTCAGGCGGGTGGTGGCCAATCAGATTGATCGCTGCCCGCTCGAAGCGATTGAAACCATCCGGCGGGAGGAGCCTCAGACCCTCTTCCTGTCCGCCAAACGGGGCGATGGGTTGAAGGGACTCAAAGACTGGCTTCGGGACCAGTTCTTTGATCCCAGGGCAGAATCGACGCCAGAGATGGAAGGGCCGCCGCACGAATGGCCGATCTGATTGGTGCGTTAAACGATCCCGAAGCACTGATCACCCTGGCCGTTCTGATGCTGGCGGTCGTGCTGTTCATCAGCGGAGCCCTGGCCCCTGAGCTCACAGGCCTGCTCAGCCTCGGGTTGCTGATCGTCACGGGCGTGCTGACACCGCCTGAGGCTCTGGCCGGTTTCGGCAGTCCGGCTCTGATCACCCTCATGGGGCTGTTCCCTGTTTCCGCTGCACTGTTCAAAAGCGGTGCGCTCGACCGTCTGCGCGCTCTGATCGCATCGGACCGCATTCGCTCCCCCAGGCGTTTGATCGCCCTGATGGCCTTTGTGATCGCACCGGTGTCAGGAATCGTTCCCAACACCCCGGTGGTGGCATCACTGCTTCCTGTGATGGAGAACTGGTGCCATCGCCGCGGAATTTCACCCTCCCGGGTGCTGCTGCCGCTGTCGTTCTCAACGGTGTTGGGGGGCACGCTCACACTTCTGGGCAGCTCGGTGAATCTGTTGGTCAGCGACATCAGCCAGCAACTGGGCTACGGATCGCTGGAACTGTTCAGCTTCACCCTGATCAGCGTGCCCATCTGGCTGGCCGGGGCTGCCTATCTGGTGCTGGCTCCGCGCATCCTGCTTCCCGACAGGGGACGCAATGGGGACGAACTTGGGTTGTCACCACGCAGCAGCGGCTACTGCACGGAGGTGACGATCCCGGAGAATTCAGAGCTGGTGGGAGTCTCCCTGCACAACAGCCGGTTGCAGCGTCGGTTCGACGTGGATGTGCTGGAACTTCAACGGGGCGATGAGCGCCTGCTGCCCCCTCTGGCGGACCGCAAACTTCGGGCCGGTGACCACCTGCTGCTGCGGGTGACCCGCGAAGACCTCCTGCGGCTGCAGCAGGATCACACCATTCAGCTCACCACCCAGGGGCGCAACGCCGGATTCAACCTGAATCAAGGTGACTCCAGCGGACAGAGAACCGTCGAAGTTCTGCTGCCGGCAGGATCCACGCTGGCTGGTGCGAGTTTGCGCGAACTGCGCTTTCGCCAACGCCACAACGCCACGGTTCTGGCCCTTCGCCGCGGTCAGGAGACCGTGCAGGAGCGTCTCGGGCAGGCTGTTCTCCGGGAGGGGGACGTGTTGCTGCTGCAGGCGCCGCTCGATTCCATCCGTGGTCTCCAGGCCAGCAATGATCTGCTGGTGCTGGACCGGCTGGAAGACGATCTGCCGACGGTGCGACGCAAACCGCTGGTGATCAGCATCGCCGTGCTGATGCTCCTGCTCCCCACCCTGACGCCAATACCGCTGGTGGGCTCCGTTTTACTCGCCACCGTTGCTGTTGTCGCAAGCGGATGTCTCCGGCCGGGAGAACTGCAGCGGGCCATCCGTCTCGACGTGATTCTGCTGCTGGGATCGCTCTCCAGCTTCAGCGCGGCGATGAAGAACACAGGCCTGGCGGATGGACTGGCCGGGGGACTGGAACGACTGCTGGAAGGCTGGTCCACCTACGGATCCCTGATGCTGATTTTTGTGGGAACGACCCTGCTCACCCAGGTCATGAGCAACGCGGCATCGGTGGCCCTTCTCGCCCCGGTCGCCGTGCAGCTGGCCCCCACCCTGGCCTTGCCGGCAACCGCTCTGCTGATCACAGTGCTGTTCGGCGCCAGTCAGTCGTTCCTGACGCCTGTGGGCTATCAGACGAATCTGATGGTGTTTGGTCCAGGCCGCTACCGCTTCCTCGATGTCACCCGATACGGCCTTGGCCTGACCTTGATCATGACCGTGCTGGTTCCGGCCCTGATCCTCTGGCGCTACGGCGCATCGTGATCAACATTGGTTTCACAACCGCCATCTCCTGACTCCGTGACCCTCCGCCATGCGTTGAAGCGCAGACAGGGTTGGCAACGGCGCCTGACGGTGCCCCAGTTCACGGTGGTGACGGGATTGCTGGTGATCGTGATCGGCACGATTCTTCTGGCGACACCGCTGTGCTCAAGCAGTCGTGTTGGGATCTGGGAAGCACTGTTCACAGCCACGTCCGCGATCACCGTGACCGGGCTGTCGATCATCGACATCGGCACGGATCTCACCAGCTTCGGCCAGGCGGTTCTCGCTCTGATGATTCTCTCGGGCGGCCTGGGGCTGATGGCCATCACAACCTTCCTGCAGGGTTTTGTGGTGCAGGGAACAGGGCTGCGACGGCGCCTGGATCGAGGACAGACCCTGGATGAATTCGGAATCGGAGGGGTTGGCCGCACCTTCCGAGGCATCGCTCTGACTGCAGCCCTGGTGATTCTGCTGGGGGCGTTGGTGCTTTACAGCTTTGGATTCGATGACATCCCGGATCGAGGGGAGCGGCTGTGGGCTGCTGTGTTCCACAGCATTTCGGCTTACAACAACGCCGGTTTCGGGCTCTGGTCCGACAGCCTCCAGCGGTATCACAACAATGTCGTCGTCAATGGCGTGGTGATGGTGTTGATCGTGATGGGAGGCCTGGGTTGGCGGGTCACCAGCGATCTCGCCAACCGGGGCTTCCGCTATCGGGGCCGCGGCCGACGACGCCTGAGCCTTCACACGCGACTGGTGCTGAGGACCACGGCACTGCTGGTGGTGTTCGGAGCCGTGGGACTGGCGCTGACGGAATGGCTCAACCGCGGTGAGGTGTTCATTGGCATGGACTGGCCGGAACGCTGGATGACAGCCCTGTTCGAATCGGTGACGGCCCGAACAGCGGGGTTCACCACCGTCCCCTTCTCCCTTGAGAACATCACGGATTCGGGCACACTGCTTCTGATCACCTTGATGTTCATAGGTGCCAGTCCTGGCGGCACCGGTGGAGGGATCAAGACAACCACCGTTGCAGCGTTGATGGCCGCGACGCGATCCACCCTGCGCGGAAGGGAGACCGTTGTGATCCGCAACCGTCAGATTTCGGACAAGGTGGTGCTGAGAGCTCTCAGCATCACCACGGCCTCACTGATCTTCGTGCTGGCCATGGCCCTGCTTCTGAGCATTGCCAGCAATCTGAACGGAGAGGAGCCGTTCACCTTCCTTGAAATGCTGTTCACCTGCATCTCGGCATTCGCCACTGTGGGCCTCGATCTGGGCGTCACCGAACAGCTGGGACGTTTCGGACAGGCCGTGCTGATGGTGGGCATGTTTGTGGGACGGCTGGGAATCCTGCTCCTGCTCAGTGCCATCTGGGAAGCGATGACCCAGGAGCAGATCCACATGCATCGCCAGAATCGAATCGGATATCCGCGCGAAGATCTCTATGTCTGATCGTCGTGACCCGGAGTGCAGCGCATGAGGGAGTGGTGGCAATGGAGCCCTCTGCAGGAGTCGGAACGACTCAGCTTCGCGATCATCGGAGTGGGTCGTTTCGGCATCGCCGTTTGCCGGGAGCTGCTCAACAGCGGTGCGGAAGTTCTTGCTGTGGACCGCTCGGAGAGAGCGATCGATGAGCTTCGTCAGCTGGAGCCCAGCGTTGAGGCCCGCGTTGTGGACTGCACGGAGGAGGAAGCCCTGCGCGAAGCGGGGGTTCTTGATATGCACACCGTGGTGGTCGCCATCAGCGAGCCGATCGAAGCAAGCATCACGGCCACACTGATCGTCAAGGATGGAGACGGAAGTCAGGTGAAGCAGGTGATCGCCAGGGCAACCAGCGATCTGCACGAAAAGATGCTGAAGCGGGTTGGAGCCGATCGCGTGATCTTCCCCTCTCGAATGCAGGGGGAACGCCTCGGACTTGAGCTGGTCCGCCCCAACCTGATGGAGCGACTGGCCCTCGACAAGACCCACTGCATCGACGAGATCAAGGTTCCTGAGCCCTTCGTGGGAAGGTCCCTGAGGGACCTGAATCTGCGCAAAAACTTCCGCGTGACCGTGCTGGCCGCAGGTCCGCAACAGAATCTGGTGGTGAATCCCCCCGCATCACACGTTCTGGAGGAAGGGCATCTGCTTGTTGTGATGGGGGTGGTCGACGACCTGCAACTCCTGCCCAAGACCTGAGCCCACGCCATGCTCTGCCTCGGCCTGATGAGCGGCACCAGCGCAGATGGTGTCGATGCCGTGCTGGCCCGCTTCAACGGTGCCGCCCAGCAACCCCGCTGGGAGCTGCTCCGCCACCGGCACACTCCTTATCCGCAACAGCTCAGAGCCCAACTGATCGCCGCAGGACAGGGGGCTCCCCTGTCGGCCGCCGATTGGCTCGAACTGACGGAAGCAACCACCGAAATGCAGGCCACTGCAGCTCGTGCGGCGGATCCCGAACAAAAAGCAGCCCTGGTGGGCTGTCATGGACAGACGGTTTGGCACCGGCCGCCTGAGGCAGGGCGGCGTGGAGCGAGCTGGCAATTGCTGCAGGCACCTTTGCTGGCGCAGCTGCTGAAGCGACCGGTTGTGCATGATTTCCGAGCCGCAGACCTCGCCCTGGGGGGTCAGGGAGCGCCGCTTGTTCCACGCGCTGATGCCGCTCTTCTGGGGAGGGTGGATGGCTGGCGGGGCCTGCTGAATCTCGGGGGGATCGCCAACCTGACGCTGATTCCTCCACGCTGCGGACCGGACAGCGAGGCGGCGGTGCTGGGATGGGATTGCGGACCAGCCAACAGCCTGATTGATCTCGCCGTGGATCACTTCACTGCAGGGGCCCAGTCCATCGATCGCGATGGCGCCATGGCAGCTGGCGGTTCATGCCAGGAGCAGCTGGTCAGCAGGTGGCTGAAGGAGCATTACTTCCACACTGCGCCGCCGAAATCCACAGGTCGTGAACACTTCGGACGGGACGACCTCAGACGGAGGCTGGAGGAGATGCAGGGCATCTGTTCCGCGGATGCTGTCGCCACTCTCACGGGCTTCACGGCGGCTGTTGTCGCCCAAGACCTCGATCAGCTGTTTGCCCGGCAGGGGATTCGCCCGCTTGAGCTGCTCGTGGCGGGTGGAGGGAGCCACAACCCCGTGCTGGTCAGTGAGCTGCGGCGGCGTTGCACTGGCTGCAGTGTTGGCCTGACTGACCGACATGGCATTCCCGTGGAGGCGAGGGAAGCGCTGGTGTTTGCCCTGCTGGCCTGGTGGCATGAACGGGGTCATCCCGGCAATGCACCGGCTGTGACCGGCGCGGCACGGGAGGTCTTGCTGGGCGTGCGGGTGGAGCCAGGCTGACGGATGCCGATCTCCCAATCAGGGGCGATGTAAACGGAGACGGCGTGGAGCCCCGCGCAAACGACGCGGTTGCTGAGCTTCCAGGGCAGAGCGGAAGCGCTCCTCGCGGGTTGGCGTCCTGACGGATGGTGACTGACCAGACGCAGAGGCCCCGGACCTCCCCTGCTCATGCTGCTGAACTCCCTGCTGAATCAACACCCGGGCCATGTTGCTCACCGTGCGTGACTCCTGCTCAGCAAGGGCAGACAGCCGGGCACACAGATCCTCCGGCAGGACCACCTGGATCCTTGGGGACTTGGGCTTCCCGCTGGACGACGTCTGACGCGTGGGCACGACCGGTTCCCCAGAGGGAGTCGCAGATACCGAAAAGTGTACAGAGATCTTCAAGGGTAGTATCCATGACTATGGTGAGGGCGTTGGTCCTCCTCGGAGAGCCCCATGCCTGAAACGAAAACAGCCTCCGCTCCGCGAGCTCGAAGCACGCAAAGTCGACGGTCATCGCGGACCAGCCCCAGCGGCAACCGACGCCGGAGCACTCGACGCAGCGAGGAGAACAGCGACGTCCTCGTGTCAGCTGTGATCAGCACCTATCTGCTCACCCACCTGCATCACGTGCTGCAGAGGGCCGAATACGGCGCGGCCCAGGAAGGGCGCAGTTCACAGGCAGCCAACTATGCCCAGCTGCGCAAGGTTCTCTGCATGGACGCCCGCAGCATGGAGGATGCCTCAGCCCTCGGTCTTCGGGAGGAGCCCTTCGACCAGGCCGCCTGAGGAAAGCCGCCTGACGAAACAGGCGGCCGTTCATAACGTTGGATCAGCAGTCTTGAAGCCGATGTCCGGCAATGCCGCCGCGCTCTATGAGCGCATCCGCAGCAATCCCGAACAGACCCAGGCTCTGTTTCGCCAGGCGCTCCAGGACCCCAGCGGTGCAATGGAGTCGATCTGTGCCTTCGGTCGCGATCAGGGGCTGCCCGTCGAGCCGGATGAGGTCCGCGCGCATCTCGCGAGCCTGGACGATGAGGCCAGCCAGCGCTGGGTGGTCAAGGCGAGGGGCGGTCTCTGAAGCGCATCAGAGCGGCCTGATCGGCCGCGGGATCCCGACGTTCATACCCGCCGCCACCTGCCCAGCTGAAAAACAAGAGATAACTGACGATTGCCAAACCCGCCGCCACCACAACGGCTGCAAGCTGTTCCAGCTTCAGCATGAACTGAATTCCCTGGCATGAACCGCAATTCTGCCGGCAGGGATGATGGTGAATCCACGACCGCTACAGGTGCTGCGACTCGAGAACGTCAGCAAGATCTATCCGACCGGTGAAGTGCTGCGCAATGTCACATGGGAGGTGAAACCCGG
>CAJWZW010000021.1 GCA_913050565.1 uncultured Synechococcus sp. | reverse complement strand
TTTCCTGTTAGTTTTTGGCCTGCATCTAACTTATCATCATCTTAGAAATTTGTATTGCAAAAAATATCATAACTTTCATTCACCAAATCACCTCGACCCTTGGCGAAACATAGTATTCCAATGAACATCATGCACGGTGAGCATTAGATTTAGAACAAGCATCGCAACTGTTGCCAAAGAACTCTCAAAAACAGAGGGCTTAAACAAAAACGCGTCAAGCACATACCAAGCATTTGCTTTTTACCAATACACCTCAGACCAAATGAATGGCCCTCTAGATAGCTTTCACCCAATATTCATCGATTTCTCATAAAGTTCAAAGTACAGGATTTACCATACAGTCAAACATATAAAAACCTTACAAAAGAAACAAAAAATCCCTCATTAGAGGGATTCGATTGTCCGAGAAGTAGGCAATGATCTGCTCATCAGGAATCATTCACCGTCAGACAAGAACAATGGCAACCAACACAGAAAAAACTGAAAAACAATTTGATTTAATCTCATCACGTCATATCGTTGCGGTATGTTCAGCCGCCGCTTTGCTCGCATCGAGCGTAGTCATTCAAGGCCAGAAGGAAGCCATCAATCAAACGGTTATCAATCAGAAAATCGAAACAGGATCTAGTGCTGATATCCGAAATCTTTGAAGACTCTCGGCGACTGCAGATTGATGAAGCCAAAAAACAAGATATTTGCAAGAAGAAATTTATTCCGCCAACTTATTACAAGACCAATCAATCTGATCTGGTTGATTAAGTTCTCTTTTATTACGAAAATAACGGGGCTATGTTATTCAATCAGTTGACATACCAGTTGTTCGCCGTACTGGGCAGTTTTTTTCTGGCTTTGGCCTTTTCTGATGCGGTCATTTCACTCCAGAGCTTATAAGTGCAGTCAAGTGCACCACGATCCTTCAAGGCTTCCTGATAGCAGGTCGAAAGCTCTTCAAACTCCTTGGCTCGAACAACAGGAACGGTTAAACGGTTTGTCCAGTAGTCAGCCATGTTGGTCGAGATTGTTTGCAGCAGTTCTAGCAAACAGAATCCAGTGGAGGCATCAATGGGAGATGGAACAGGCAAACATCACTCTGAAGCTTACGATTCGGAACTTTATGACCCCGCAGCTGTCCTTAGCTTCAGCATTGCAAAGCTTGAGTTGCGACTGTTGCTGAATAGAGTTGAACCATTCAGGCAGTCCCCGTTCTGCAGTTGGAACAAAGACAGTCAAGCCCAGCGCATCCATGCGAACACCTCTTCTATCGCTGATCACGATTACCGGTCTGCTTCTGCCAAGCGGAGCGACGTTGGCACACGGGAATCACCGATCGCAAATGGTGACACCAAAAAGCGAGCGGCGTACACCTCCCGCCGAGTCACCCTCCATCACACGAAAAGTCAGTGTGGAATCACTTGGGAGCGTGGATCTTTCAAGGGAATTCTCAGCACTGAACGAGCACATCCTGCGCAGCAGACGTATCACAATCAACCCCGGTGGTTCCGTGGCATGGCACGAACATCAACAACGACCCGGCGTTGCCTACCTGGTCGAAGGAACTCTGATTGAAATTCGCGACGATGGATCAGGGGTGCGTTCCATCCGGCGTCATGCAGGCGAGGCTGTCTTCGAATCAACCGGAGTGCTTCACGGCTGGAAAAACGACTCAAACCAAGCAGCCACAGCGGTCGTGATCGATCTTGTTCCCAATCCTCAGCCCTGAATTTCAAATTAATAAGCCATACATGTTCAACAGGAGGTTCACGACTGTTTGAGACATCACCTGGTTGAGTGAAACCTAATCTGAATTGATCGCTCGATCGAGGGATCCTGAACCGGTCATCTCAGGGCTATAAAAGACTTCAGATGCGAAACACGATGATGGCTAGCTCTACAGCACTCTGCGCCTGCGACCCATGTGATTGCATGGTTGATCCGCTCTCAGGCATTCAACAGGACGGCAAACTTTTCTGCTCACAATCCTGCGCTGATGGCCAGAGCTGCAGTGGACCATGCTGCACTGATGGCAACTGCTGCTAAGGCCGTAACAACAAGTCATTGTTTGATCCCTGCACAATCGCAGGGATTGTCACGGTGGAGTCGGGGCTGACCCAGAGGAGCGAGCCAGGTATGGAAATTGAAGGGGAAAGTCACTTGAACCGAGGAGTTATTCACTGGCCAAATTATCGATAGTGGAGTTACTCAATCATTTATCAGTCAAAATGTCTGGAAACCGATTACCAACAATTCGAGAGCTGGCAGACAGCAACTGCTGTCCCAATCAATGTTGTCTAACAGCAAAGGACAGTCATGCTCACGATTAGCATTATTGGCTTTTTAATTGGAGCAACAGAATTGATGATCGAACTCTTAGACAACACAGCAACGAAACAACATGACAGGAACAACAGCAAAAGCGTATCTTTACGAACGTCTGATGGAACCACTAAGGGGTTGCAAAGGACTCAACATCTATCGGCATGATTTGATGCACCGTGTGATGTCCATGCCGGACCTAGAAGTCCGAGAACGGCTTGAACATTTAAACCAATTAGGGCACAAGAGTTAAACAGACTGAAAACAGATCTAAAGCCATGAATTAATCCGCAAATGTTAGTTCATTGCCCACTGCCATAAACCAGATTGAGTAACTTCAGGATTGATCAAATATCTTCTGCAGCGCATTCTTTTCCTCCTGTAGTGAATTTGCTCTCATTGGCTTACCAAGTTTTCTAGGTTGCCGCGGACGAAACAGAAACACCTTGCTGAGCCACCAGAACTGGAGCGCCAGAAAAACAGCTCCCAGTAACACCAACTCCGTCAGTCCCTGCATCAGTAATGCTTGGCACGATTTTCAATCGCATCTTTTTTAAAGCATTCGAGCTCCTCAGGCGTATGGAGCGATGCATTGGGTTGCGTTTCTGTCCAACGCCTGAGTGGGTTCAAAATGAGATCCCGAAAACTCTCAACCCACCTTCCGGCCATCATCCTGCTGGTTTGTCGCATAACTCCCAGAATTGCTTGAGCCGAAAAACCAACCACTGCAACATCATGGCTCTCAAGACGGTTGGCTTGTGATCTCAGAGAAATCAACCAGGTCCAGGTGGACCTGGAAAACGGCGGCCATCGTGGTCGGAATGAAGGTTGTCATTGCGGCCATTGTGGTGGTTCTGGCCCACACGGGCCTTCTCCCCGACTGGATGCCCAGGCTGTAGTGGCTTGCCGGCTTCGGGTACCAAGTCCATCGCCTCTTGCCACATGGAGCGCTGATGTTGAGCCCAGAGCTGGCACTTGTTCTTAAGGATCGCCCTTCGGCAGAGAGTTCTGCCTTGCGTGGCAGCCGAGAATGGTGCGGCAATAACGGTCGACGCTGTCTTCGAAGTGCTGACAGGTCAGGAAGACCACTCCTCCACACCAAGCAGCGTTCAATAGACCTGTACGAATCCATGTGAACGTGACTGGCAACTGATTAGACGAAGCAGAGATAGTCTTTCCACCTGCACTCAGACTCGGAAATCTAAAACGAACCCGAGTCTCCATCGAACTCAGTCATTTCATTGATAATAAAACCATGAAATAGACTTCGACTTCTTATCAAACAAAACAACTGATAACCTGATTGCATCAATGGACGTTGTCTGACTTCTGAACCAATTGAAATCAGTCAAGAACCTCGATGCTTACAATCGCTTCGCCGTCATCATCAATATCCAATTCATCAGCAGCTCCATGGGCAAGATCAATCACCGTTCCCTCCTTGAAGGGTTTGCGGTCATTGATCACAACAACGACACTTTCATCAGTATCTTCACGAGTCACTTTGACCTTTGTTCCAATTGGTAATTGGCTGTGAGCTGCTGTCAGAGTGTTTTTTTTCAGCACCTCACCACTGGCAGTTTTATTGCCATAAAGCCCTGGCCCGTACCAGGTGGCCCGACCAACAACGATCTTGCCCTCAACACTGCTGGTGTCCGACTCCGGCGATGCAGAAACGACCTTCGGCTGCGCCTGTGATGGTTCTGCAGTTGCGTCATCGGTCTTGGAGCAGCCTGCCAAAAACAGCATCGACACTGCAAGCACTGATGCAATCAGTTTCTCAGGATGGGGCATTGCGCAATGGATTCCTTCTATTACCTAGCCATGGATACCGGGATTGTGAAACTCCACGAATTCAACAGGGCAAACGATGGTATGGACCCCAGGCAGCAACCATCAACAATGGCGTTTAAATTTCAATGACTTGAAAATCTCTAGCGCCATCAGTCAATCTTTCTGAA
The DNA here is from genome assembly GCA_913050565.1 of uncultured Synechococcus sp. Classification (GTDB taxonomy): domain Bacteria; phylum Cyanobacteriota; class Cyanobacteriia; order PCC-6307; family Cyanobiaceae; genus Parasynechococcus. The sequence continues at coordinate 19,755 of CAJWZW010000021.1, read as the reverse complement.
GCGCTCAGATTACCAAGCATTATCCCGATAGATCTTAATTGTCAATTGTTATCCCAGCCTTATCAAAGAAGCCTTCGATTCAGACCTAGAAAATAAGCTGATTTTTTATCATAGCCTGCAAAGTTGGGGAATAAATTTTTAACAACATCACACCAAGAAATACAATCCAAAGAACAAGAAAATTTCGAAGCGAAGAATTCACTGGCATGGCCTCATCCCCTCTCCATCTTGAGCTCGATGCAGTTAGCAAAGTCGATATCCCACCGCTCTTCCTCAATCTTCTTTTCACCACCGAGAGAAGCCATGCAGGCCTCATGGTTGGTGTAGTTGTCGTAAAGCCCCCCATCTTCAAGCTGAGCCTTTGAACCAATGGGATCAATTCCGAGACCCAGGACAATGAGCAACCAGGGAAAATTCATGCGACAAACACTCCCTGGTCAGATTCATTCAATCTTGAATGCACAAAACCAGGAAAGCTCTGTTTTTTAATACTGAGCAAAGTATGTCGGAGCATTTTTTACTGGAGCTTGTAACCTCTTATCAGAACAATCCGGAAGCGCTTTCCTCTCAGTTGCAAGACATTCCTTATCAGAAAATCACCGAATCGGGGTCGACCGTCCAAAAATTGTCGGCATCAAGAAAAAGTCGATTCATCAGCCCAAGTCGGTTCTTTTCGGACCATGATGAGAACCTGAGGCTTTTCAAGCCTGAACTCCGTGCTGAGCGATGCGCGGCAATCAAGCTTGTGTCCGCAACCCCATTGGGTTCCGGAGGTACTTTTTTGTTAAGAGAAATAGCAGCTGTACCAATCGATACGAAAAGCCGTCATCATTTTGATGTGGTCGAATCGCTCCGGTGATCTATCGCCGTCGACCACAACCAAAACTGATCATCAACTTTGATTCGAAGCAGGCCCATCAAAAGGTCTGCTTTTTTTGGGCAAACGGCCTGACGCAGCTTGCCATTCAGGCCTTCTGAACTGCAGAGTGCCATTCCCCGACCAGATCTTCTCCGTTCATGGATTACAAGTCCCTTTGCCTGACTCTTCTTGTGATCTTTGCGGCGATCAACACAGTGATCAATCTCAAGGCACAACGAAAGCGCTGAAGTTCCAATGCTTGATCCGGACTTATCCCCTAAGGAGAACTCATCGAACCACAGACGAGTTGATTCTCTTTCCACAACACCCTCTCGTCCCCTTTGAAAGCCACGATTCCAGGGAATCCGTGGAGGGTGGTGCTCCCTTCGATCAGTTGACCCAGGGTTCTGAGAGCGCAAACTCGTTGTCCGGCAGCTTCACAAATAATCTTCCGGGAGGAAGATCCGCTTGAACACTGCTGCGACCCCTCCATCCGGGTGACCAAACATCAACCCTGCATCGGATGACAGCTCAGCATGGGGACCTGCTGAGGTTGGATCCAGCGCATTGAATGCCGTTATGGATCCGAAACTCTCTGATTCCAGAATCTCTCCACGCCCAAGCGACCGGTATGGCTTTTTGATCCGTGCACGACCAACGAGTGCGTCCTCAGCCGTGAACAGGCCATCACCATCGGAGTCCACATAGATCTTCAGACGATCTTTTTTGGTATGGCGCACAAATCCAGGGCGGCCATCATCGAGATCCCAGGTGTAGTGATGCTTTCTCTGGCCACGCTTGCGGCGACTTTCGTAAGCCTCAGCTGGAATGGGATTCCAGGTACACATGAAATGTTGTGGGCCAGTGGCTGTTGTTTCGGAGACTAATGGGACTGACTGGCCATCACCCTGCCAACTCCCCCAGATCTGGTGTTGGACCCACCTGAATCGTGCTCAATGATGAGACAACGCGTGGAACGTCACGCCCGGAAGGAGCTGGAATCAAAACTGCCGCGACGTCGCATCATGCGACACTTAAGAAAGCCTTAAGGATTCGGGATGGGGCGATTCAGCACCTCGCTCACTCAACAGGAAATCAGGCACGGTTACTCGCTGCTGAAACTGATGGAACATCTCGACCGTGAGCTGAATCTGCTGAACCAGCAACGCATTTCAGCCGGTTTATCCAGCCAGGAAGGCAGAAGACTGGGCAGGATCAGATTCAGCCATCTCCGCAAGATTCAGGATTGCATCTCCGAACTCGACACCAGCGGCTTCAATGCCTGGCTGCTCGAGCGAAAGATGGCCTGAAGTCCGGCAACAGCAGCCCCGATATCTGGCTGGAATGGAGCCGTTCAGGCTGTTGAAAAGGAGCTGTGCCGGTTCCGATCATCTACCACGAGCGCTACTCAGCTCCACTGCCATCAACCCATCGTTTTCCGATGGAGAAATTCAGGCTGTTGCGCAGCCTGCTGCTGGAGGAGCAGGTGATCCAGCCACAGCAGATCCACAGCCCACTCAGCATCGCCCGACAGGATCTCGAACGGATTCACCACCGCAGTTATCACGAGGCTTTCAGTCGTGACCAGCTGACGAGACCTGAACAACGGCGGATTGGCCTGCCGGCGACTCGACCTCTGGTTCAGCGAACCTGGCTCGCGGTGGGAGGAACTCTCCTGACTGCCCGTATGGCTTTGCGCCATGGCGTTGCCTGTCACCTCGCCGGAGGGACTCACCATGCCCATCCCGAATTCGGCAGTGGCTTCTGCATTTTCAATGATGTGGCCATCACCGCCAGAGTGCTCCTGGATCAAGGTGAACTGGAACGCGTCATGGTGGTTGACCTTGATGTGCATCAAGGCGACGGGACAGCAGCCTGCTTTCGGAACGACCCACGCGTCACGACCCTGTCGGTCCATGCAGCCAGCAATTTCCCGTTGCGCAAAGTCAGTGGCGATGTAGACATTGCCCTGCCGGACGCCACGGGAGACGATGCCTATGTGCAGGCCATCGGCGATCGAGTGCCGCAGTTACTCGATCAACACCAACCGGACCTCGTGCTCTTCAATGCAGGTGTCGACCCCCACGGCAGTGATCGTCTGGGTCGGCTGGATCTGACGGATGCGGGACTGCTGCGGCGGGATCAGCTGGTGCTGGATGCCGCCCTTCGACGCAACATCCCCATTGCCACAGTGATTGGAGGGGGATACGACGCCATGAAACCACTGGTGAGGCGTCACTCAATCGTTGTGAGAGCTGCCGTTGAGCAGGCTCGACTGCATGGCCTCTGATCCAGGGACCAAGATCAGTCACCAGCCCTGCGCACCGCCATGACTGAGCGAACAAACGCGTCCTCCGGCACAACATCGACACTGCCGCCCTGGCGTCCCTTGCTCAAAGGTGCCCGGGAACGGGAGGGACGACAACCAGCGGCCCGCTGGCTTCAGCTGGCCACCACAGGGCTGGATGGCACGCCGCGGGTCCGCACACTGGTGTTCCGCGGATGGCATGGCGGCGACCGGTTGGAGCTTTACACAGACACCCGAAGCGCCAAATTCGAGGAGTTGATGCAGCAGCCCCAGGTGGAGCTGTGCTGGCTGCTGCCGAAAGCGAAACAGCAATACCGGTTTCGGGCGAAATGGCTGCGGGAGGAGCAGAACAACAACGCTGAACGCTGGCAGAACCTTTCACCGCAAGGGCGCGCCCTCTGGGGATGGCCCCCTCCAGGGCTTCCGCTGGAGCGGGATGCCGACTTCCCTGAACAGCTCGACGACAGCGTGGCACTTCCGGAGAACTTCCTGGTTGTGCAGCTCCAGATCAATCGCGTCGAACGCCTCCACCTCACCCATCACCCCCACCAGCGGACTCTCTGGTGCCGCGAGGACGACTGGTGCGAACAGAAACTCAACCCCTGATCACCACCAGCGTTCAACCCGTCCAACCGACGGCTGACCGGGATTGGATGGCACCGTCACCACCGAAAGCCGTTGCTGTTGCCGTTGGTAATCGAAACGGCAGAACCCCGCACCGGTCCCTGAGCAGGCCGAAAGGCTGGGCAAGGTCACAGCAGACCAGATCCTTTCCCGTGGAGATGGCTCCTGAGCCGGTGCAGGAGACCAACCCGCCGCCAACAGGGTGCGGTGAGCCTCGAGGATCGACTGACGTTGGTTCAGCAGCAACTCAGGACCAGCCACTGCCGAAGCGCCGGACGTGAGAGCGACAAGCATCAGCGAAAAATGACCGACCAGGCGTCCCATAACGCGCTCCACCTTCCTTTGCCATAGCCAGATCGACGCAACCTGACCACAACCCACGGATCTTGTTATTCAGCAGGCCTTGTTCTGCTTCGGTGGCAGCTGCAGTAGATCCTCCGGATAGCGAATGGTGAGTCCGGACTGACCATCCCAGGCCACCGCGTAGCTCCAGTGACCAGGCCGAATCACCCCATCGGCGAGACGCACGGCAGCAACCCATTGGAGCGGCTCATCTGAAACAGAGCCAAAACGGGTGACTGTGCTGTTGGCCACGCGATCACCCGCCTGAAAATGAGGCTGAGATCGGGGGATCGCGCCGAGGGCCTCCAGCTCAGGGTCCCGGACGTCTCCCCTCGGGGCTGCACTGCGGGTTTTGGCCGTCGCTTCGGTTGTCCCCGCTTTCTCTGGTTCGGCGTCGGAAGCCTGATTCAGCAGCGTTGTTCCTGCCGGCATCCAACGCGGATCGGGCAAGGCCCCCTGAAGGAGATGTCCGATGGCACGCCCCCGTCCGATCCCGTACAGAGCGCAGTAAGCGTCCAATCGTTCGAGCACGTCTGGCTTGAGCCAGACCTGGACGGGACGTGCCGGTGGATCGCCGGAAGCGATGAAGCGACCGCTGGCATCGCGACGCTGCTGCGTGGGGGCTGATTCCGTCACAAAACTCGGAATCGACTCAAGTGGTTGAACGCTATCGAATTCATGCTCTTCCGTTTGTGATCATCCACCAGCGATCTGGGCCAGAGGCTGAATACCGAGAGCGATCACCAGGCTCACCACGACCCCAACAAAAGCCTTCCAGAGGTCACTGCCGATGATCCTGGCGATGCCGCCACTCTCCTGATTGGTGAAGGTCTCCTCGAACTCCTTCTCCTTGATGCGCAGAGCGATCTCACGACCGCCGATCAGGCCCAGAAACACCCAGGTTGTACTCAGCGGGAAGGTTGAGAGGAAAGCTTTGTAGAGGAGGCACAGCCCGAAGAGGAAGTCGATCACCGTGGCCGAACGGAGATCAGCGGTGTTGGTCTTGGAACGAAGAACCGCTTGAATTGGACCACCACCACTGGCCACAAGCACGCACAGACCAACGCAAAGCACCAGGGTGCAGATCGCCATCGGAAAGAACTCGAGACGGCGCGGCAGGAACACGAAAATATTGGCCAGGTCCTGCACCAACCACATGCTCCAAAGGAAACCGGTGGAACACCACTGCAGGACGTACCAGATCCTGTTGAAGTCCTTGGCGTGCTGAGCACGACGGAACACCGAACGCTCCAGCAGCCAAAGGCCGAGGCCGTAGGCCGTGAGGCCAACGCCGAAGGCCAGAACGTAACCGGCGAGGGAGCTTGTCAGCAGCGTACCGATATTGGACGGCTGGAACGACGACAACACCAGAAAGGAGGTGCTGACCGGTGCGCCCCACTGAGTCAGCGCCAATACGGCGATCGGCGGGAGCACATAGACCCAGGAGAATGATTCCGGTAACGGAAATTCCTTGCCCGGGACGCTGAGGCGTCCCCAGGCCGGATCACCGTCTTTGAGGAACCAGCCCAGCATCAGCACAACGATGGTCACCGTGCAGATGAAAATCATCTGCACGGCCTTCGGTGTGCGTCTCCTGTTGGAGGAGATGTAGGTGCCGAGGGTTTGTAGCGAGTCGTTGGCGACGACTGAATAGGCAGCCAGCAGGAAGCCGACGATCATCCAGATGTTCACATCCACGAATCCGAATCCGATGAAAGCCATGGCATGAACCGTTTCTAGAGCTCCCTCCGAAAAAGGTCAGCGCCGCACAGCACCTGAAGATGTTTCAAGCTGCACCCGCCCATCAGTTGAGCACCGAAAGCTCGCTGATCCCGCCCTGTCGAACCCAGGCCGCCAGGGCATCAATATCTGCTCGGTCTGGGATGCAGATGCAGCCTGTGCCGGGGTAACAGCGGTGAATACCCAGTGCGCTGCGGGTCGTGTCGAAACGAGGCTGGAGGTCAAACCAGAGATCCTGCCCCCAGGGTTCCGGTGATCCAAGCCGATAGGTACCGGCAGGAAGAGGAGCTGCATTGCCAGGACTCCAGCGTCGATCGGCACGTTGCTGGCGTGCAATTCCACTGGCTGCCCGCCAGCTCGCCAGACGTTGACCACCTCGATGCAACTCCACCTTCCAGATGCGATTGCCATCTGGAAACAACTCCTCGGTCCGGCGCGTTGTCAGGCGTAGTTGTCCGGGTTGACGCAAAGCCGCTGTTGGTCCGGCCTGCCCAGGCAGCTCCGCAGCAGCTGCCGGCAACCCCAGCAGCCCGGTGACGACAAGAGTGACAACTCTCAAAGGGGACAGCATTTCAATCAACACTGACGTTCAACCCACTCTGACGCCCGTCCCTTTGCGAGTGCTCCTTGCGCAGCGGTGAAACAAGCAGTCCACGTCCTATCGATGCCGTGACAGTCATCAATCAGAAACGTGATGCCACCGAGACAGGGCATCGCAACTGTCAGAGTCCATGGGCAGCGGCCTTCAGCGGATGCAGTCCGACGACCCACTCAAGAGAGCAGGCGCCATCGCTCAATCCATTGAGGAACTGGCAGACCTGCTCAGACCAGAGGTCATCCGCGCGGCAAGGGCTGACGCCAATGGTCGCCGCGACCTCGACCGGATCGAATACGCCCTGGGCACCATCGGCAAGGCTCTGATCCTCACCGACTACAGCATCGACCAGGAAAAAGACATCGACAAACTCAAGGCCTTCCGCGAATCGCAGAAAGGCATGGGTTGAGTCAGATCGCTGACTCCTCATCAAAAGCGCTATCCGAGCCCGGTTCGTCAGCCGGAATGGATTGCCAGCCACTGGTCCATCGGTCGCGGTCCTTGAGCTCACTCCAGCGGATCGTCTCCCGGTGGGAAGGGTTCAGCACAGCGGCCAGCTCCACCCAGCGCCGGTCGCCCTGCCCGCCCTGGGTGATCAATTCGAAATGGCGATAGCCCGAAACCGGAAATCGGCTGGTCCAGGCACGGGCGGGACGCCAGACCATCAGCCGGCGACGAAAACCTGGCTCACGGTGCTCTCCAGCACATGCCCTGAGGCAACGATCATGTCGGTGTTGTCAGCGATGAACTGCTCCATGACGCCTGGTTCGGCTTGCATCACCGCGCAGACCTTGGTGGGATCCTCCCTGCTGACGCCGCGGTAGAGAGACGTGATTCCGGCAACCTTCTGAAGAGGCAGTGAGGCGTCATATGTGGCAACCCACTCCGCAAAAGACTTGTTGATGGTGAAGGTGAGAACGTGGGTTTCCATCCGTCTCAGAGCACACTTCGGCGGACCGTATCACCGTTGCTGGGCCTGACGCCTCCCTTCACGACGCGTGGCCGCTGACGATCCAAACCGAAGCGGTGGCGAGAATCTCATTAATAGGTACTGTTGAGAAGAGCTGATCCCACTCCCCTTGGCGTTGCCCTCAGCTGCTGCTGCCGTGGATCCCTCGCTTCAGCAGGGACTGCATCAGGACGGCCGTCGGATGACTCCGCAACGCCAGCGGGTTCTTGATCTGTTCCGCGAACGAGGTTCGGGATGTCACCTCAGTGCGGAAGAGGTGCATCAACAGCTGTCCCAGCAGAAGCTCAAGGTATCCCTCGCGACGGTTTATCGAACCCTGCGTCTGCTGGCAGATATGGGTTTTCTTCAGGAGCTGGAGCTCACCGAAAGCGGCAGACGCTTTGAACTGGCCGTCGCCGATCACCGTGATCATCACCACATTGTCTGCGTCCGTTGCGGCCGCACCGAGGAGTTCGAAAGCGAGCCGGTGCTGCAGGCGGGGGCTGAAGCCTCGCAGCGATTCGGATTCGAGCTGCTGGAATCGAGCCTCAATGTGCGGGGCATCTGCTCAACCTGTCAGGCCTCGCGCTCGTAAAGGTCGTCCAGCATCAGTCCGATCAGCTCCTTCGCCACCAGCTGCTTCTCCCGACGCAGTGTTGAGAGCAGGTTCTGCATCTGCCAGTGATGCAGCAACGACAGGGCACCTGTTTCCTGCCAGCGACGAATCAGCAGCGCCTGAACACGGTGTCGAGGTGTGGTGTGCACGAATGAGCAACCCGCTACACCACTCAAGCCAGGAAGCGACGTTTTGAACACGGGCAGGAGCAGAACTGCCCCGGAAGTCATTGTTAAGGGCAGCCTGAACTGTGATCAGCCATTCACTGCGGGTGCTCGGCACAGGGCATCCAGTAGTGGTCTCCCATCCGGTGCACCCCCACGCAGCCGAGCTGACGGGCCTGTTCCTCCGCCTGTTCGCGGCTGGGATAGGCCAGATAGCGGGGATTGGTGGTGGAGCGGAGCTGGATCAATCCCATGCTCATCGGCCCCGCCGTGATCACCCCCATGGTGTTGAACCCGACAGCGATCAGCCCCATCCCAACAATCGCTGCGTTGATCACCCCCATGGCCACCACTCCGATGGACACCACTCCCATGGGAACAACGCCAATGGAAATCACACCCATGGGCACGATGCCAACGGCCACCGTCCCCATGGGAGCAACGCCGATCGCGATGTGTCTGGAAGGCGTTTTGCAGTGCTCGTCGCTGGCCATCACTCAGTGCTGGCCTTGATGACCGGCCTTGTCGTGCTGCGAGCACACCATCCACATCGAACCCATGCGGTGAGCCCCTTCACAGCCGAAACCGGAAGCTGCGGCCTCTGCCTCCTTCTGGGTTTTGAACATCGCCTGCTTCGGCTGATCGCCGTGATGATTGGCCAACACAGACGCACCCGCCGCCAACAGCAGCGAACCGATCAGGAGAGAGGCACGTTTCATCAAGGAGTGGGCGCAACGCCTCACTATGCCGCCGACTGCAGCGCCCCCCCGCAACTGGAGCCTGCACCGGCTGTGCATCCATAACAGTGGGCAGCGGTCTGAATCGGCTGATCGGCAGCCAGGGCCTCCACATCCAGCAGATCGCGCAGGTGACGTCCCGATCCTGCGGGCGGTAGTCCGAGCTGCTGATTGAAATCGCAGTCGAACAGACGTCCCTGCCAATCAACACTCACCAGAGCGCGGCACATCACAGCGTCAACATTGGCGGGGTTGTGGGCCTCCAGCAGCAGTTGCTGGTAATCAGCAAGCTGCCCCTGAAGCTCAAGCTGCCGAGCGAAACGCTGCACAGGCATGTTGGCGAGGGTGAGCAGCCGATCAAAGCGAATGCCAAGAGTTGCCAGCTCCCTCTTGTAGTCACGCTCCAGACCGGCCTGGGGTGGCGGGAGAAACGGCCCCTGCGGGTTGTAGACAAGATCGAGGCTGCGCATCGAATCGCCGCTGCCGTAACCGAGGGCATTGAGTTGGCGCAGGCCTTCAAGGCTGCGCTCGAACACGCCGTTGCCTCGCTGCTTATCGACATTTTCTGCGCTGTAGCAGGGCAGTGACGCGACCACACCCACCTGATGCTCAGCCAGAAAATCGGCCAACGTCTCCTGCCCTGGCTCCGAAAGGATGGTGAGATTGCATCGATCCAGAACCCGTGCCCCGGTCTCCCGGGCACGGACCACAAGCTCCCGGAACCCTTGATGCAGTTCCGGAGCTCCTCCGGTGAGGTCGAGGCAGCGGATGCCCCTGGTCTTCAGAACATCGGGGATCAGTTCCAACAGCTCCTGACCCATCATCTCCGTTCGATGCGGGCCGGCATTGACATGGCAATGACTACAGCTCTGGTTGCAGCGGTAGCCCAGGTTGACCTGCAACGTCGTCAGAACAGACCGTCGCAGAGGGGGAAACTCCATCGAAGCAACTGTCATCGAATGGTCCCAGCGCACAAAGTTCGTGAATGAACCAACCTTGGCGCTCCCTGGCTGTGGCGACCTCAAATCAGGCCATTGAAACTGGCTTTCCCTAACAGAAACTCATGGCTGAGACACGGTGAGCGACTCCCGCTGTTCAGCGAGTTGGCAGAACCAGTCGATGTATTCAGCAGGCCCGCCGGGAATCAACGTGTCCACATGCAGTGGATCGTGGGGATCGGAGATGCCTTCGAGCCGACCATCAGCGAGGCTTGGGCGATCGATCTCCCCATGGCTGCTGTCGACCAGAACCACGCGGTTGGGCTGGCCGCACCAACGGCCCAGATCCTGCAGCAGCTGGAGAAACCCACGGTCACTGCCCCCCCGCAGGCAGCGTGAACCGTCTCCGGATTGTGTCGATGTCACCGTGTCGCCGACACCCACCAGCAAGGGCATCCGCTCGATCGGGACGCACTGCTGAACGAGCGTCATCAGCCCCTCATGGTCATGGGGAGCGGTACGCACATTGAACGACTCACCAAACGGTGCCTCCCCCCAGCGCCGGGCGATGTGTTGATTGAGCAGAACCAGCAGGCCTGCTTCTTTGATGGATCCCGTGAGCATGAATTGGATATCGGTGGTGCCGACATCACCCGGAACCGATGGTTTGATCAGCTCATGTCCGTCAGCATCCCGACCGAGGTTGGGAGCGACATGAAGAAAAAACGACCCTGACAGACCCTGGATTTCGGCTTCAGACGCCAGCTGCTGCATCAGCTGCTCGAGCATTCGTTGCAGAGCACGCTGAGCATCCACATCATCGGGCAGAAGAGCGAATGCACCGTTGAGGTTGATGGTGGGGGAGAGCTGGGTGTCGAGCACCGCGCTCTGAGCAAGGCCTTGGAGCTGCGGCTGGGGTAGATCCGGTAAATGCTCCGGCAGCCGCTCGAGCAACAACTGTTCCATGCGAGCGGGAGCGGCGGCCAGAAAATCCATCTCAGCGGCCGAAACACCGGGATGACTCACAGTTCCGTAGCGGTCCTGGCATTGAACGCCTCCAGCTGCCAGACCTGGCAGATACAACCCTTCATCAGCAGGGCGGTGCGATGAGCCCAGGGCTCTCTCCACCAACCGATTGACTCCTCGTCGACCCTCGTGTTCTCCATTGGTGAGCACAACGAAGGCTCCTTGCAGCCGGGCCACCGACTCCACATAACGAGCATCGAGTTTTCGGGTCAACGGATCCCGGACCAGTTGCATGCAGACCCCATCGAGATCCTGCACGATCAGCAGATCGTCTGTCTGCAGGAGCTGCTGCTGCAGTTGATCCGGAGTGAGGCGCAGCATCGAGGTGCAGCAAAACGGGAGCACCGCGATCATGGCCCCCTTTCAGCACCATCCGATACATCCCACAAGTAGGAGCTTTAGAGGCGCACCTTCGCCTTCACCCCTCCATCAACATTCACCGTCCCATCCACACTGACCTTTCCATCAACGCTGACCTTTCCGTCGATGCGAACAGGGTCTTTCACCGTGACGGCTCCATCCACCTTCACCGGCTGAATCGAAACCGGAGTCGTGATGCCGCTGAGGCTGGCCTTCGTGCGTACATCCCCCTTCACCATCACAGGCCCCTGGATCGCCAGCGGTCGCTGCGTCACCAACGGCACCGCATCCGTCACGGTCACCGGCAAGGCGGTGGTGGCTCGGATCGTCACCGTTGGCGGCAACACAAGGCTGTCCACCTGCAAGCCGCCTTCGATGGCAATCGGAATCGGGCGGCTCAGCACACGCAGTGCCACCAAGGCCAGAATGGCAAGAGCGCCGGCAACAACCAGGCTGGAGACGACGACTGCAGCGGGCCAGCGATAGGCCATCATCAAATCCCGACGGTTCGACGTCATCCCCTTTCCAACTCAACGTTCAACGGATTAAAACGCGCCTTCTGCCTGCCTGCACAGCATCGATACCGACGACCTTGAACCACCGGGGTTCATAGGCTGATTCCTATGCGCAACTCGTTTTTCGACGCCAGTCTTGATGCCGCCGCGATCCGCGAACGGGTTCGCGAGGTGACCGGCGGGAAAGTCGGTTTTTACAGCGTCGGGCTCTATCCCGCATCCCTGGCATACAACTGCGCGATGCAGAACGAAGGGGAGAGATTGCTGCTTGCACCGCGTCCGAACCGGGATCTGCTGGGCGCCTTCTCCCCCGACGTTCTGGACAGCATGGACAGCGACCATGTCGACCGTGTCGTCGAGATGGGGACCAGAAAACTGAACGGCGAACGTATTTCTCTCACGCTGGCCGATCTGATCAGGCGCTGCGAGATGGTCGTGCTGAGCGCCAACAGCAATCACATCGAGGAAGACCTCACCGAAGCCTGTCGCCTGAGGCAGGACCTCGGCAGGGAGCAGGTGGTGCTGGCGTGTCTGGCGGGCTCGTTCAGCCACGATCCAATCAACAACAGTGCCTATGTGCTGTGTGAAAAGGAGCCGAACCTCGCTTTTTTCTCAGGCTTCCATCGGCACGGTGCGCTGCGGAATCCCTTCGACAGTTTCACGGCCAACTTCTGCCATCCCAATGCCCTCACGGCCATGTTGGGGGCCCAGCTGATGGACCAGCTTTCCCCAAACATTCAGGTGGCGGCTGGTGTCCACAACGTTGAAGGGCAATACATCAAAGCCGCCAAGAACATGGCCTCGGTGTTCGCGGGGTTCGGCTACTCCTTCCACCAGGACAACCCCGGTGTGCTGCCCACACTGCTGACGCTTCTGCTGGATCAGTGCCTCGATCAAGCGGCAACCGTCTCGATGGCGAGACCGGATCGACAGAAGCTGTATCACCGTCAACCGATCCCGCTCACCGAACTCGGCTACGCCGTGCCAAGGATCGAAGCCACCCTGGTGAGGGACGGTGATTTCGAGAAGGTGCGCGATCACACCTTCGTTCAGCTCACCGCGATGGTGGCCGATGTCCGCGGCAGCATGATGCTGCCGCGGACAGGAAAGCCCACCCGCAATTTCCAGGCGGGGCAGGTGCTCGCTCATTACATGCGTGAAACGCAGCGCTGCCCCGACTCAATGGAGGAACTGGAAACGTGGTGTGAAGGCGCCGGTCTGCGTCGAGGCGGCCTTGAAGGGCTCAAATCCCTGCGCTACTGGCCACAGATCGCACGCAAATACGCCATCCCAGCCCATGACGCCTCCATGGTGAATCTGCTCTACATGGCGATCTATGGCCGCCCTCCGGTGAAACAGACCGCCTTCAGGGTGATGAGCGACAGCCGTGAACTGTCGAGCTACTGCCAGGAATCGGTTCGTCCCAGCCACAGCAGGCGGTACGCCGAGGCGCTGCAGAACCTGGAGGTTCCCGAAGCGCTGGACCTGGTGGTGAATGCGGTGATCGCCGACAACGCCCGCCGCGCCATCCGAGGAGATGTGCAGCTTGAAGACAACGACACCGGCAATGCAGCGGACTATCTGCAGCTGATGGACTCGATCGAAAGCCAGCTGGACAGTTGAGTCGCCTTGGGTTCCGCACACCGGAGCCTGGCCAAACCAGGAATCAACGCGAAAGTTCCATTCTGAGACTCCTGAGATCAACGTGGCCAGGGCCGTTGAAACAATCGCGGCACGATTCCATCCGCCGGAACGGATCACCGGGATCCGGAGCCTGGGGTCGGGAAACGTCAATGACACCTACCTGGTGACCCACGCGGGCCATGGCCACGGCGCCTTTGTGCTTCAACGCCTGAACACCCATGTGTTCCAGCGACCCGACCTGGTGATGCGCAACCTCGAAGCACTGGGATCTCACGTTCAGCGCCGACTCGCTGCCCCGCCACCGGAACTCGCCGGTCGCCGCTGGGAGATTCCCCGGGTCGTTCACTGCCGTGAAGAAAGTCCCTGGATCGAGCACAACGGAGAGTTCTGGCGATCCATCACCTACATCGGCGCTGCGACGACGCCGGATGTGATCCGGGATCGCGCCCACGCCCGAGAGGTGGGCTATGGGCTTGGGATGTTTCACAGCCTGATCAGTGACCTGCCGACGAGTGACCTGGCAGACACTCTCGAAGGGTTTCACGTCACCCCTCGGTACCTGGTCAGATACGACCAGGTTCTGCAGGGCAATCCTTCATCAGTGCCTGCTCTGGACGACCTGCATCGGTTTGTTGAGGAACGACGGGATCAGGTTGATGTGCTGGAAGCCGCACTGCAGCGCGGCGAACTGCGACACAGGCCCATCCACGGGGACCCCAAGATCAACAACGTGATGATCGATGAAGCCAGCGGCCAGGCGGTCGGGCTGATTGATCTCGACACCGTCAAACCAGGCTTGGTGCATTACGACATCGGCGACTGTCTGCGGTCTTGCTGCAACCCGGCCGGGGAGGAGGTTCAGGAGCTTTCAGCGGTGAGATTCGATCTGAACCTCTGCGACGCCATCCTCGAGGGTTACTTCTCCGTCGCACAAGGATTCCTCAGCGACTGGGATCGGCACTACGTCCCGGACTGCATCCGTTTGATTCCCTTTGAACTCGGCCTGCGCTTTCTGACCGACCACCTTGAGGGAGACGTCTACTTCCGCACAGAAAGGCCGGATCACAACCTGCAACGCGCTGCTGTGCAGTTTCGACTCACCGAACAGATCGAACAACAGTTGCCTGAAATCAGGGCCATGGTGGAGCGCCGAGCCGGCTGAGCCCATGCCGAGACCCGCAGCAACGCTGCAGCAAAGGCTCCGGCTGGTGCCTTTTGAACCGGCAACCGCCGAGGGCCTTCAGGTCAACGCCAGCCTCTCCTGGTTCATCAGCGGCAGGCTGACTCTGAACTTTGAGGTTCTGAGCGCTGACGGGCTCGACATCCTTGTTCTGCCACCGCATCTGACCGACGGTGAACAGCCCAGCGGAATACGTCGGGATGGCCTGTGGACAACCACCTGCTTCGAGGCATTTCTCGGCCTTCCCGGCGAATCGATGTACTGGGAAATCAACCTGGCTGCCAACGGCGACTGGGCTGTTTATCGGTTCACCGACTACCGCAGTGGCCAGGAAAAACAGACACACCCAGACTCACCCCAGGTCCATGTCCGCCGCTGGAAACACCAGCTGGGGCTTGAGGCCAGCCTCGATCTCAGCACCTGGTGGCCTCAGAGCATTTGCCCGGACGTTGCCTTGACCACCGTGCTGGATTGCGGAGACAAGGGCCTGAGTTACTGGGCCATCAGCCATCCCGGCGTCCAGGCCGACTTCCATCAGCGCAGCGCTTTTCTGAAGAGCTGAGTGGAATCGGTAGGGTCGAGCCAGGTCTGCGATTGAGCCATGCGGCATCGCTTTGCCCTCGTCAGCGGCATCCTCCTCGGGGCGTTAGGGCTCAGCGCTGTGGGGATCCATCAATCCACGATCAGCACCACGACAACGACACCTGAACCATCCAAGAGCTCTGTGCTGATGCCGGCCGCTGCTGCTGCAGAGCGCCGCTACCCACGGGTCCCCGCAGACAACTCCGCCACAGCGGCGCTGCTGGCCAGGGTGGAAACAGCTCTGCGCGACCCTTCCACAGCGCCGGAACAGCTGCCGGAGCTGGGCCATCAGCAACAGGTGATCTACCGGGTGCTCTCCAAGCAACCCACGCGATCCGCCGCCGTTGTGGCAGCTCTGCCGCAGCGTTGGCGCAGCGTGGCGCAACGCCACCTGGCAGCGCGCAGAGAGTTTCTGAGCATGGCGAGGAAACGGGGGCCATCCACCCTGCCGGCCTGGCGGATCATCCAGCCCGAGCCCGCTGAACAGCTTCTCAGCTATTACCGCAAGGCCGAAACAGCCACCGGAATCGCCTGGGAGGTGTTGGCAGCCGTGAATCTCGTGGAAACAGGGATGGGTCGCATCGACGGAGTGTCTGTCGCCAACGCCCAGGGCCCCATGCAGTTCCTGCCCACAACCTGGGCTCAGGCCGGAGTCGGTGAAGGCGACATCCGCGATCCCCACGACGCCATCCAGGCTGCGGCTCGGTATCTGGTGCGCCGCGGCGGTTCGCAGGACATCCGCAAGGGACTCTGGGGATACAACAACAGCGACTACTACGGCCGTGCCGTGATGCTCTATGCCTCTCTGATGAAGGAGGACCCCAGGGCGTATACGGGCCTCTACCACTGGGAGATTCACTACAACTCGGCTGACGGCGATCTGTGGCTGCCGGTGGGCTACGCACAACAGCAACCCATTGCGGTGCAGGAGTATCTGAAACGTCATCCCCGCAGCCGCCCACCGGGATGATTCGCAGAGGGTGGCCCCTTACGCTGCATTCACGCGTGAACTGTGCAGCGGGTGTCCAAGGAAACCTCCCATCGCGGCGAAGAACTGAAGGGCCTGGGCTGGTCAGCCCCCGATGTCGCCCGCTACATCGAACTCTGGGAATACCGCCAGCGCTGGGGTGCGATGAACCTCGAACGTGAGGATCGCCTGTTTCTGCGCAAAGCTGAGAAGGCCCTTCCAGCCATCCTGAGTGGCCGGGCTTCAGCCAAGAAATCCATCCAGGACAAGACGTACTACCGCTGGCTTCGCTTTCACTGCGACGCGATGCTCAGCGCCGAATCGGAGATGGGCCTGGCTGAAGGCATGCGCGGTGCCTGGCCGGTGATGCTGGAAGCCGAGCTGCGGATCCTGGGCCATTACGAACCGGTGCTGGGGCTGCCCGACACCCTCAAAGCCAAGGCGCTGGCGCCGGTGCGCGAAACACTCGCCTCCCAGGTCGCCGCTACGGGAACGACCAAGGCCTACGACTTCCAGGCGCCCTTGAACAGCCTGAAGGAACAGGAGCCGAGCAACCGCTGGAAGCACCTTCGTGATGTTGATGCCAGCGATCACACCTACCCGCTGCTCAACGCCGAATCCGTTGAAGGATTCCGCCACGAAGCCCACACGGTGATCCACGACCTGATCCGCAGCAATTTCCCCTCCCTGAGCGACACCGACAAACCGGAGCTCTCCCACGACTAGAACAGGAACACAGGCGTTCCTATCCCGCCCGATGTCCCAACGTTTCGAGACCCTTCAACTGCATGCCGGTCAGTCCCCTGATCCGGCGACCAATGCTCGGGCGGTTCCGATTTATCAGACCAGCTCCTACGTGTTCAACGACGCGGAACATGGGGCCAATCTGTTTGGCCTGAAGGAGTTCGGGAACATCTACACCCGTCTGATGAATCCGACGACGGACGTGTTCGAGAAGCGCGTTGCGGCCCTGGAAGGCGGTGTTGCAGCACTGGCCACGGCATCGGGACAGTCGGCTCAGTTCCTGGCGATCACGAACTGCATGCAGGCAGGAGACAACTTCGTTTCAACGTCGTTCCTCTATGGCGGCACTTACAACCAGTTCAAGGTTCAGTTTCCACGCCTGGGTATCGACGTTCGTTTCGCCGATGGCGATGAGGTCGACAGCTTTGCAGCCCAGATCGACGACAAAACAAAGGGCATCTACGTCGAGGCGATGGGCAACCCCCGCTTCAACATTCCCGATTTCGAAAGGCTTTCAGCTCTGGCGAAGCAGAACGGCATTCCTCTGATTGTCGACAACACCCTCGGTGCCTGCGGTGCCCTGATGCGGCCGATCGAGCATGGTGCTGATGTGATCGTGGAGAGCGCCACAAAGTGGATCGGAGGCCATGGCACGAGTCTGGGTGGAGTGATCGTTGACGCCGGCACGTTCAACTGGGGCAATGGCAAATTTCCGCTGATGAGCCAGCCCAGCGCCGCTTATCACGGGCTGGTGCACTGGGATGCCTTCGGCTTCGGTAGTGACATCTGCAAGATGCTGGGGCTGCCGGATGAGCGCAACATCGCCTTTGCCCTGCGAGCCAGGGTTGAAGGCCTGCGGGACTGGGGTCCGGCAGTGAGCCCGTTCAACAGTTTTCTGCTGCTGCAGGGGCTGGAAACCCTCAGCCTGCGAGTGGAGCGTCACACCGAAAATGCCATGGCCCTGGCCACCTGGCTGAACGCGCACCCAAGGGTGGCCGGTGTGAGCTACCCGGGATTGGCGGGTGACCCCTACAACGCTGCAGCGAAGAAATACCTCACCGGCCGCGGCATGGGCTGCATGCTCATGTTCTCCCTCAAGGGGGGGTACGACGATGCTGTGCGATTCATTGACAGCCTCAAACTCGCCAGCCATCTGGCCAACGTCGGAGATGCCAAGACTCTCGTGATCCATCCGGCATCGACAACCCACCAGCAGCTGAGCGAGGACGAACAGGCCTCTGCCGGTGTGACACCGACCATGGTGCGGGTGTCGGTGGGTCTCGAGCACATCGACGACATCAAGGCCGACTTCGAACAGGCCCTCGCCGCCTGAGCACAGGAGAGCGATGGCGCTGATCCTCCCCCGCAACTACCACAAGATCGGTGCCGTCGAACGCAACCGGATCTCCTGGATTGAGCCCAAACAGGCTGAACGCCAGGACATCCGGCCCTTGCGTATCGGCATTCTCAACATCATGCCGCTGGGCAAGCAGTACGAGTTCAACCTGCTGCACCCTCTGGGACTGTCTGTGCTTCAGATCGAACCGATCTGGATCCGCCTCAACACCCACGCCTACAAAAGCTGGGATCAGGAGCACCTCAACAATCTCTATGTCTCCTGGGAGGAAGCGCTGGCACAGGGCCCTCTCGATGGGCTGATCATCACCGGTGCTCCGGTGGAGCATCTGCCCTTCGAGCAGGTGAAGTACTGGAAGGAACTTGTGCGGGTGATCGAGGACGCGCGGACGATCTGTGCCAGCACCCTCGGTCTGTGCTGGGCCGGTTTCGCCCTGGCCTATCTCGCTGGAGTCGACAAACAGCCGTTCGAACGAAAGTTGTTTGGGGTTTATCCCATGCGCAGCCTTGTACCGGGCCACTCGCTGATGGGCACCCAGGATGACCGCTTCCACTGCCCGCAGAGCCGACATGCAGGCCTGCCGGATGGCCCGATGGAGTCAGCCCAGCGCCAGGGGCGCCTCCGCCTGCTCGCCCATGGGGAACAGGTGGGCTACAGCATTTTCGAGACTCCTGATCAGCGGCAGCTGATGCATCTGGGCCATCCGGAATACAACGTGGGGCGGATTGTGAGTGAGATGGAACGCGACAGGGCCCGAGGCGATGTTCCACCACCGGAGAATTTCGATGCCAGCAACCCCAAAACGAGTTGGCGCTCGCATCGCAATCTGCTGTTTCAGCAGTGGTTGTGGTTCTGTTATCAGCGAGTGAGCTTGGCGGGCTGATCCCGCAGGCGATTGGGGGCTGATTTGCGATTGAGCTCCCGTTCCAGTGCTGCGACGCGACGTTCCCGCAGACAGTGACGACAACCTCCGAGGGTCTGCAGGTGCTTTTCGGGGGTGATGGTGATCACCTGAACCGGATGTTGACTGCAGCGGATTCTCACCGGACTTTTGAAACTGCGCCAGTTGATCTCGCTGTAGTCGTACTGATCACCGAAGCGCCGCTGTGCGCGCTTGAGAAATTCGTCCTTGGTGATTCGAGCTCCCATGCCTGAAATGTATGGGAGATCGCGTCGGCGCGGACGAGGGCTTCACGGGTCGTCACCAGTGGGCCACGCGAAAGGCTGCTTCAACCATCAGGCTGTCCCCGGGTCACTGCAGATGGGGGACATGGTGCTGGGCAGTGAAGGCGAGCGATCCGCCGCGCCGGTGCAGCCGTGGGACCTGATCCGGGGCTGGGCCAAGCCGGACACTGCCACCTTCTGGCGAAACCAGCTGACGGAATCCGTCGACTGGCAGCAACCGATCGTGAAGGTTTACGGGCGTGAGCACCCTGTGCCTCGACTCACAGCTTTTCTGGCGGAAACAGGCGTCCGCTACCGCTACAGCGGCACACAACACATCGGCT
>CAJWZW010000020.1 GCA_913050565.1 uncultured Synechococcus sp. | reverse complement strand
ATCGAGTTCGCCACCGTTGCCCATCGGCTGCCGTAACGCTCCAGTGGTCGCTATTCCGACCGATGTCAGTCACTGTTACCCCGGCACAGCATTCAGCTCCGGCCTGTTTCGCCTGATCAGTCAGAAGCTGATCCAACCGTTCCCGGCGCACGATCCAGAACGGTGCTTCACCGGGAAGCTCAGCCACCACTGGATCACCCAGGCACCAACTGAAATCAACCTGGCGAACCACCTGTTCCACAGCCGGTTCCAAAGAGAAGGGGAACCACTTCTGCACAGAGGCGGCCATGCCGCCGCCGCAAGGTTTGATTCTTGGTTCAGCGTCGCGTTCAAGCAGCACAACATCGTGGCCACTCCGAGACAGGTGGGCAGCTGCTGCTCCACCAGCGGCTCCAGCCCCTACGATGACCACATCGCGAAACCGTTCAGGACTGCCGTTCAAACCTTGAGAATGTCGGCTTCCTTGTTGGCCAGGTGCTTCTCCAGTTCAGCAATGAATTTGTCGAGGATCTTCTGCACGGCATCCTGCTCATCGCGACTCTGGTCTTCGGAGAAGTCCCCTTCCTTTTCCTGCTTTTTGATTTTATCGATCGCATCACGACGCAGATTTCGCAGTGCCACCTTGCCTTCTTCGGCGTATTTGGAGGCAAGTTTGCAAAATTCCTTGCGTCGTTCCTCGGTGAGGGGTGGAACGTTGATGCGGATGATTTTGCCGTCGTTGTTGGGGGTGAAACCGAGTTCACTCATGGCGATGGCCTTCTCGATTGAGGCCAGAGCACTGATATCGAAGGGCTGGATCTGAATCGTCTGGGAGTCGGGTGTTGACAAGGTGGCCAGTGACTTCAGCGGCGTCTCTGCGCCGTAGTACTCGACATTGATTCGATCGAGCAGAGAGGAATTGGCCCGGCCGGTGCGGATTGTGTTGAAGTTGCGCTGGGTGGCCTCCACCGACTTGCGCATGCTGGCTTCGAGGTCCTTGGTCGACATGGTGATCTCGGGTGACGTCGTCTTGTGATCAGGCGGGATTGCCGATACGGGATCCGATCGGCTCTCCGGCAACGGCTTTGCCGATGTTGCCAGGTTCGAACAGGTTGAACACAACGATCGGGATGTTGTTGTCCTTGCACAACGCGATGGCGGTGCTGTCCATCACCCCCAGTTCGCCGCTCAGCACGTCCTGGTAGTTCAGGTGCTCATGCTTCACGGCGTCGGCATGCTTGGCCGGATCCTTGTCGTAGACCCCATCAACCTTGGTGGCTTTGAACACCACGTCGGCGTTGATCTCTGCCGCCCGGAGAGCGGCGGTGGTGTCTGTGGTGAAAAACGGATTTCCGCAACCGGCACCGAAAACGACCACGCGCCCTTTTTCGAGGTGGCGCATCGCTTTGCGGCGGATGTAGGGCTCAGCCACCTCCTGCATGGCGATCGCCGTCTGAACGCGGGTTGGAACACCGGCCCGTTCGAGACCGTCCTGCAACGTGATGGCATTCATCACTGTGGCCAGCATGCCCACGTAATCAGCTGTTGCCCGTTCCATGCCGGCGGCCGAACCCTTCAGGCCTCGAAAGATGTTTCCTCCGCCGACGACGATGGCCAGCTGTGTTCCATTGGCCACCACCTTGGCCACGTCCGACGCGATGGACTGAACAATGGCTGGATCGATTCCGTAACCCTGATTGCCCATCAAGGCCTCGCCGCTGAGCTTCAGCAGCACACGGGAATAGCTCATCTGTTCCCCAGATCCAATTGACAGTAGCAAGCACTGGCCAGCACTCCGAGCTCCCGCTTGCATGGGGCAGCCCCAGAACCTGGATGCCGGACCCCGAACCGAGTCACAGCGGAGTGATGGCCAGGCTCACCCTGTCGGCTCTGGAGCGTGCGAGTCGAGACCCTGACTGCTGGCGAGATCCTCTGGTGCACCGAGCCCTCCTCATCAGCGGCCTCTCGGTTCTGACCGATGCAACACGAAGATTGAACGATGATCTTGGCTGCTCGAGCCGATCCTGACCTGCTCAGTATTCAATTCCGGCCTGCGCCTTGACGCCCTGTTCGCGGAAGGGATGGTGAACCAGAGTCATCTCTGTGACGAGGTCAGCCTGATCCAGCAATGGCTGGGGCGCGCCTCGGCCGGTGACGGCCACATGGGTGAGCTCAGGACGTTGCTTCAGTCCCGCAATCACCGTTTCAGGTGAGATGTATCCGAGCTTGAGTGCCACGTTCAGTTCATCCAGCAGCACGAGCTTCACCGTGGCATCGCGCAGATAGCCCATGGCGGTTGTCCAGGCTTCCTCCACCAGCTGCTGATCCCGTTCGCGGTCCTGGGTCTCCCAGGTGAAGCCTTCACCGAGGGCGTGCCAGCTCACCTGATCCCCGAAGACGCGCAGGGCCCGAGCCTCCCCTGGCTCCCAGCCACCCTTGATGAACTGAACGATCGCGACCCGTTCCCCATGGCCCAGTGTGCGGAGCACCAGTCCCAGTCCGGCCGTGGTTTTTCCTTTGCCATGGCCGGTGAACACCAGCACAAGGCCCTTCTCCTTGTTGCGTTCCTCCACGCGTTGTTTCTGCACCTGTTGGCGCCGTTCCATCCGTTTGCGGTAGCCCGCCTCGTCGGTTTCCGGGGAGACTCGCCCGCCCATGCCCAGCTTGGCTGCGGTTTGGTCGAGATCCTTGGCGGTCATGGTTGAACTGATGGGGGCTTTTGGGCGGTGATCCGCTGCAGGGCCTGCCCGGCCAGAAGCTCCTGCCTCACCCCGCAGAACCCGGTGTCGTTGAGTTGCAGCACCAGATCGTCCTCCAGCATGGCGGTCGCGGTCTCGGTTTCAAACAGGGCGCAGAAAAGCCGCTGTGGCAGCTGCAGCCAGGGACCAGCGGGATGAAGGTCCACAAGAACCAGCCAGCCACCTGGCTGAAGAAGCCGCAGGCAGCTGTTCAGAACCTGCACGCGTTCAACCCTTGAGAATTCATGCAGTGCAACGCTCAGCTGCACCGCAGCAAAGCTGCCGGCATCCAGGGGTGGATCCTCAGCCAGACCCTCCACCAGATGCAATTCGGGCTGACGTACCGCTGCCAGATCCAGAGCCCTGGGAGCAATGTCCAGCCCTGTCACCGAAAACCCTGCAGCCAGCCAGGGAGCTGCCGCTTCCCCGCTGCCGCAGCAGAGATCAAGCACAGCGGCTCCGGATTCCAGCCGGCTCTGCAGCGCATCAACCCCCAGGCTGCGCAGCCTGGAAACGCCCCCCACACTCAGTGCGGAAACTGCGGTGACCGTGTCGTAAATCCAGCGGTGGCGGTAGGCCAGCGGCCGCAGAAACGAAGTCATGACTTTGTGAGACGGTCAGGCGGTATGCCGTGCCAGAGCGGCGTCCACCGCCTGCTGTTGATCGCGGCGGGTGATCCAGTGGTGGTAAGTGCGGGTGTGAATCGCCACGGAATGCCCCATCATTCTGGCGGAAACCGTGTCTGGAAGGCCGATGTGAATCGTGCGCACCGCCCAGGCATGGCGCAGGTCATAGGGCGTGACCGGCATCCCGTAGCGGCGAAACTGTTCGCTCACCCTGCGACCCACCTGCTGAAGCGTGGTGCAGCGCAGATCGGTCTGGATGGCTGGCAGTGCCTTGGGATCTGCGCTGAGCCCACTCAGCTCAAAGCGATCGACCCAGTCGGGTTGAAAGGGCCAGACCTGATGCTCGCCGGTTTTGGTCGTGGGCAGCACCCGGATCACCCGATCACCGGAGCAGCTCAGGCTGCTCAGATCGCAGAAAAAAACCTCATGGTTGCGAAGGCCGTAGGTGGCCATCAGTCCATAAACCAGCCGCCAGGCAGGGTTTGGGATGTTCAGAACCGCGTCGAGAATCTGGCTGTCGGTGGGTAACTGGCGGAAGCGGGCTCGGTGCAGGCCATAGCCCCCAGCCTCCTGGCGCCAGTTCTCCGGCAAGGAGATATCGAGGTGGCGGGCAAGTGCTGCGAGCGCTGTGGCGCACTGCTGCCGGCTGCGACTCCCGTCCCCGTAGCTCGACAGGGTCTGCATCAGCAGGCCACCGCTGATGGGCTGCTGTCCCGCCAGGGATTGCAGGCGTCTCAGATACGGCCGATAGGCGCTGCTCCACGTGGTTCGGCTGCCTGAAGGGTTGCGGCGGCGACGCGCATCTGTGAAGAAAGCTTGCTCAAAGGATTGGACGGCATCCTCCAGGTCAGGGGGGGATGCGGCGCTGCGTTCAGTGCACCAGTCATCCCAGTTGAACTGTCTGCGCTGGAGCTGGCGCTGCACCTGATGCAGTGTGTGCTCCGCATCCCGCAGACCCTCCGGATCCGCCGTCAGTCCAAGGCTGAGCCGTTGCATGCGCTCAATTCCGGGGTCCCGTCGATCGGGCAGTCGCCCCCTGAGATTGAGTCGTTTTCCTCGTTGTTCCAGGCGAAGTGGGTGCCCCTCCTCAGCGAGGCGGCGGTTGATTTGTGTCAACGCGCATTTCAGTTCCATCCGATGCTCATCGGCTACTCACCATGCCGTTTGTGCGGGTTACGCTCAACCCCCTTAATTGCAGGGATTCTGTATGTCACGCGTCGGCGTTGTTCTGCTGAATCTGGGGGGACCAGAGCGGATTCAGGACGTCGGACCGTTCCTGTACAACCTCTTTGCCGATCCGGAGATCATTCGGCTTCCCAGCCCCGCTCTGCAGAAGCCCCTTGCCTGGCTGATCAGCACCCTGCGAAGCGGCAAATCTCAGGAGGCCTACCGCTCCATCGGGGGAGGTTCACCCCTGAGGCGGATCACCGAGCAGCAGGCCCGTGAACTGCAGAGCCTCCTGCGCCAGCGTGGTGTCGATGCCACCACCTACGTGGCCATGCGCTACTGGCACCCCTTCACGGAATCGGCCGTTGCCGACATGAAGGCTGACGGCATGGATGAAGTGGTTGTGCTGCCCCTCTATCCCCACTTCTCGATCAGCACGAGTGGATCCAGTTTCCGAGAGCTGCAGAGGCTGAGGAACGGGGATACCGATTTCGAGAAACTTCCCATTCGTTGCATCCGCAGCTGGTTCGACCATCCCGGCTATGTGCAGGCGATGGCTGAGCTCATCGCGGAGGAGGTCCGCAACAGCGACGACCCCACCAAGGCCCACGTCTTCTTCAGTGCGCACGGGGTTCCCAAGAGTTACGTCGAGGAGGCCGGCGATCCCTACCAGACCCATATCGAAGCCTGCACGGATCTGATCATGGCCAAACTCTCTGAGGTGATGGGCCATTCCAATCCCCACACCCTCGCCTATCAGAGCCGGGTTGGCCCTGTGGAGTGGCTCAAGCCCTACACCGAGGAAGCTCTCGAAGAGCTCGGAGAGGCCAAGGTCAACGACCTTGTGGTCGTGCCGATCAGTTTTGTCAGCGAGCACATCGAAACCCTCGAGGAGATCGACATCGAGTACCGCGAGCTGGCCACGGAGGCTGGTGTGGTGAACTTCCGCCGGGTGCGTGCACTCGACACCTATGCCCCCTTCATTGAAGGCCTGGCCGATCTGGTCACCACCAGCCTGGATGGGCCTGAGGTGAGTCTTGATGCAGCTGCAGAGCTGCCCAACACCGTGAAGCTCTACCCCCAGGAAAAGTGGGAGTGGGGTTGGAGCAACAGTTCTGAAGTCTGGAACGGTCGTCTGGCGATGCTGGGCTTCTCAGCTTTCCTGCTGGAACTGATCGGTGGCCGTGGCCCGTTGCACGCTCTCGGACTTCTCTGAGCTGTTCCGTTGGCTGCTGCTTGCGGCTTGTCTGATGGCAGCTCCTCCAGCCCGAGCGGATCGCTGGAGTGAAGGTCGATTTCCGATTGCGGTCTTCGATGGATACACCAGTCATTTCGGGATGAGGCGAGGGGCTGACGGAACCCTTCGTCCCCACAACGGTCTGGATATCGCGGCTCCCCTCGGCTCCCCTGTTCTGAGCTGGTGGCACGGAACGGTGATCGAAACCATCGACGATGACTCCTGTGGCATCGGAGTGGTGATCGCATCCGGCGATTACCGCCATATTTACTGTCACCTGCGCCGGCAGAGACTGCATCAAAACCAGCGGGTGA
Organism: uncultured Synechococcus sp.; assembly: GCA_913050565.1. GTDB lineage: Bacteria > Cyanobacteriota > Cyanobacteriia > PCC-6307 > Cyanobiaceae > Parasynechococcus. Next base: position 18,027 of record CAJWZW010000020.1, on the reverse strand, counting down.
GCGCAGGGCAGGTGATCGGTCAGGTGGGTCTGACCGGCCGCACAAGCGGCGCACATCTCCACTGGGGGATTCTTTATTCCGGTCGGTGGCTGGACCCCGCCCAGATCCTCAGGGCCATGATTCGCGGCCGACGGGCATTAGTCACTGCAGGCCCTTAATCTTGAGGGTCAACCCGACCAACCGCCGTGACCCTCACCTCCGCACCAACGGGAATCGGCGGACAGGAATCGGTTGCACCACGCAGGATCTCCGGTGCAGAGGCACTGATGGATGCCCTGCGACTCCACGGTGTGGAGACGATTTTCGGCTATCCGGGCGGTGCCATCCTGCCCATCTATGACGCCCTGCACATCGCAGAGGATCAGGGCTGGGTCAAACACATCCTGGTGCGGCATGAGCAGGCCGGCACCCATGCGGCCGATGCCTATGCCAGAGCCACCGGCAAGGTTGGGGTCTGCTTCGGAACCTCCGGACCGGGGGCCACCAACCTGGTCACCGGCATTGCCACGGCCCAGATGGATTCCGTCCCGATGGTGGTCATCACCGGTCAGGTCCCTCGCCCTGCGATCGGCACCGATGCCTTTCAGGAGACCGACATCTTCGGCATCACCCTTCCGATCGTGAAGCATTCCTGGGTTGTGCGGGATCCGGCTGATCTCGGCTCGATCGTGGCCCAGGCCTTTGTCATCGCCGCAAGCGGTCGTCCGGGTCCGGTCCTGATCGACATCCCCAAGGATGTGGGTCAGGAGATGTTCGACTACACCCCGGTCAACCCAGGCTCCGTCGTCCCCCGTGGATTCCGGCAGCCGCAGCCACCCGAGGATCGCTCCGTTGCAGCGGCTCTGGAGCTGATCGAGCAGGCTGAACGCCCGCTTCTGTACGTCGGCGGTGGCGCCATTTCGGCGGCTGCCCACGACAATCTCCAGCTGCTGGCCGAGCGTTATCAACTCCCGGTCACCACCACGTTGATGGGCAAGGGAGCCTTTGACGAGAACCATCCGCTGTCGGTGGGCATGCTGGGGATGCATGGCACGGCGTTTGCGAATTTTGCAGTCACCGACTGTGATCTGCTGATCGCCGTAGGGGCCCGGTTCGATGACCGTGTCACCGGCAAGCTCGACACCTTCGCGCCGAAGGCCCGGGTGGTGCATTTCGAGATCGACCCGGCGGAAATCGGTAAAACAAGACGCCCCGATGTGGCGGTGCTCGGGGATCTTGGCCTCAGCCTCACCCGGCTGGTGGCTCTGAGTCTTCAGCGGTCGGTGGAGCCCCGCACGGCCGCCTGGTTGCAGACCATTGCCGAATGGAAGCAGCGCTACCCACTCACGATTCCTCCCGCTGAAGGGCCGATCTATCCCCAGGAAGTTCTTCTGGCCGTTCGGGACCTGGCCCCTGAGGCCATCGTCACCACGGACGTTGGCCAGCATCAGATGTGGGCTGCCCAGTACCTGCGGAACGGTCCCCGGGGCTGGATCAGCAGTGCCGGACTGGGAACCATGGGGTTCGGCATGCCTGCTGCCATGGGAGCCCAGGTGGCCTGTCCTGATCAGCAGGTTGTCTGCATCGCCGGTGACGCAAGCATCCTGATGAACATTCAGGAGCTGGGAACGCTGGCGGCGTACCGCCTTCCTGTGAAGGTGGTGATCGTCAACAACCACTGGCAGGGCATGGTCCGTCAGTGGCAGGAAAGTTTTTACGAAGAGCGCTACTCCGCATCAGACATGCTGAACGGAATGCCTGACTTCATCGCTCTGGCTCGCGCATTCGGAGTGGATGGCATCAAGATCACCGAGAGGGATGATCTGCAGCGCGATCTGGCAGCCGCTCTTCAAGCTCCCGGCCCGATGCTGATCGATGTGCATGTGCGCCGGGGTGAGAACTGTTACCCGATGGTGCCTCCCGGTAAAAGCAATGCTGAGATGGTGGGCCTTCCGGCACCAGCTCCTCAGTGATCCGTGCACTCCTGATCGGTTTCAGTCTGTTGCTGCTGGCCGCACCCGTCAGCGCTGCGGAAGTGCTTCAGGTCCGCTCCAGTTCCCTGCTTCAGGTTGGCGATCGCAATCGCACCTACACCGTTGAACTGGCTTGCGCGGCGGTTGATCCCCTTCAAGAGGAAGAAGCGGTCAGGTGGCTTCGCACGCAATTGCCGCGCCGCCGTCGCGTCAATCTGCGTCCGGTTGGTTCCAAGGACGGTCAGCTCCTGGCCAGGGTGACCCCCCTCGGGGATCAAGACGATCTCAGTACCGGATTGGTGGCGGCATCTCTGGCTGTTGACAGCTGCCAGGCGGCGGCGTCCTGATGGCGGACAATCGCATCGCCAAAGGCATTGTTCTGGTCCCATGTCTGCTCCTGGGAGGAGCGTTCCTGGCCACAGCCATTTGGGGTCAGGGTGCTGCCGCCGACAATCGCGGCCTGGCAGCCTCCATCGGCGTGGCTCTTCTCCTGGCTGGTCTGGGGGCCCAGTGGCTCAGCAATGAACAGGCTCCCTCGGATTCGGACAGCAGCGGGAAAACTCCTTAGCTTTCACAAACAGGGTTGATTTCCTTGTTTCGATGATCCTGTCGGCTTCCCGCCGCTGGCTCGCCTGGGCAACGCTGGCTGCCGTAACCCTCGGTTGCCAGGGCCTCACAGCCAGTGCCACATCCCGCCATCGCTTGATGGTGATGCTTCCGTCCGATGCAGCGGACTCGGCAGTGCGTGATCGATTTCTGCGCGGCTATTCCATCGGAGCCAGCAGCGTTGAGAGCTGTGGCGCACGAATGCCATCCGTCGCCTGGCAGCACATCGCATCCAACCAGGCTCCGCAGACGTTGTTGCGGCAAGCCGACGGGCTTCAGCTGCTCGTGGCTCCTCCCTCCGCCGATCTGAGGGCCTTTGCCGCTCTTTCAAGAGAGCACAATCTCACGGTTGTGCTTCCGTATCAAAGGGGTTCCTCCCTCAACACCCTGCGTGCAATCGAGGGGCGTCAGAGGCTCTGGCCACTGGTCCCCTCCCATCGGGACGATGTTCAAGCCACCGTCTCTGCGGCTCTGAAAGCCGGCTGGGGAAGAGCCATGGTCGTTGAGGCTCCCGGTGCCCTCGAATCGACGGTGACCGAACAGTTCGTTGACCTCTACCAGCGTGCGGGAGGTCATGTTGAAAGCTATGAAACGACCCCTGTGCAGCGGGTGGATCCAGATAATCGGTCGCGTTTCAACCGATTCCGAAATGACATGAACTGGTCGTCGACCGACACCGTGGTGGTGGCGGATCGCCCTGATGGTCCTCTGGCCTCGTTGTTGCGTGAGGAGCAGAGGCAGGGCGCGTTCGGTGGTGGCGCACCGCGGAGTCCGAACTGGGTGTGGTTGTCGGCTCCCGAGGCCCTGGCCTCCCTGCCGGAGGTGACCTGGCAGCAGATTGGCCTCCAGCAGCAGGCGCGGGGCAACCACTGGTCTGCCTTCCGCGCAAGCTATCGGGAGCACTGGGGGGGAGATCCCGATCTCCTTGCAGCCGCGGGTTACGACACCGCTCGACTGCTGGCGCTGGTGGATGCTGCTCCTCCCCCTAAAACATCTGAGGGGAGGATTGACCCTCTGGGCTGGATTGATCCCAATGAGCCTGCCGTCAGTTTCTGCACGGCGCTGCAACGGCGTCAGCGCGGCCAGTCCCTGCGGTTGCTTGCAGCGGCGAGTGATGCGCGCTTCCGGGCCGGTACAACGCCATCGGGTGAGGCAACAGCCGGGCTGCTGCAGCGCGGGTCGTCTGGTCGAATGGTTGCAGGGCTGAACCGCACTGATGCTGCGACTGAGTGAACTGCGGCTTCCGCTGGATCACACCGATGAGGACCTGAATCAGGCCCTGCTGCGTCAATTGCGAATTCCGCCCGAACATCTGCTGGAGCGGCACCTCGTCAAACGCAGTGTTGATGCCCGCCGGCGCGATCGCATTCAGCTGATCTACAGCATGGATGTGCGTGTGAAAGGGGAGGCGGCACTGCGCCGCAAGCATGCCCGCAATCCCAAGATCTGCTCCGCTCCCGATACCCGATACCGCTATGTGGGCCATGCGCCCGCAGCGTTCCCTTCGCGTCCTGAACACCAGCCAGTGGTGATCGGAGCTGGCCCGTGTGGCTACTTCGCAGCTCTTCTGCTGGCGCAGATGGGTTTTCGACCATTGCTGCTCGAGCGTGGCCAGCAGGTCAAGGAACGCACCCGTCAGACCTTCGGGTTCTGGCGCGGGCAGCGTCGCCTTGATCCGGAATCCAATGCCCAGTTCGGTGAAGGCGGTGCCGGCACCTTTTCCGATGGCAAGCTCTACAGCCAGGTGAGTGATCCCGAGCACTACGGCCGCAAGGTGCTGGAGGAGCTTGTGGCCTGTGGGGCCAATGCAGAGATCCTCACTCACCACCATCCCCACATCGGCACGTTCAAGCTGGCCACGGTTGTGCGTGGCCTGCGGGCACGGATCGAGGAACTCGGTGGAGAGGTGCGGTTCGGCACCAGGGTTCAGCGTCTGCAACTGGCGCCCTGTTCAGATCCCCTCAAACCCTGGCAACTGGTGGGCCTCGAGCTGGCCGACGGCACCACCCTGCCGACGCGCCACGTGGTGCTCGCCCCCGGTCATTCCGCCCGCGACTGTTTTTCCATGCTTGAGCAGGTGGGCGTCGCCATTGAGGCCAAGCCCTTTTCAGTCGGGCTGCGGATCGAGCACCCACAGCAGCTGATCGACCAGGCCCGCTGGGGCAACAACGCCGGGCATCCCCGACTGGGATCCGCTGAATACAAACTTGTCCATCACGCCGAGAACGGTCGCTGCGTCTACAGCTTCTGCATGTGCCCGGGTGGCTTTGTTGTCGGCGCGACCTCGGAGGAGGGGCGCGTTGTGACGAACGGCATGAGCCAGCACTCCCGCAATGAGCGCAATGCCAACAGCGGTCTGGTTGTGAATCTCGAGCCCGAGGATCTGGCCCCCTATGCCCGTCATCCCGGAGATGCCCTCGCCGGAGTTGCTCTGCAGCGGGATCTCGAGGCCAGGGCTTTTCAGCTGGGCGGTGGCACCTATGCGGCTCCAGCGCAGCGTCTCGAGGATTTTGTGGCCGGGCGCCCGTCGCAGCAGCTCGGATGCATCGCGCCGTCGTACCAGCCGGGCATCACCCCCGCCGATCTGATGACGGCGCTGCCGTCTCCGGTGATTGCCGCCATTCGGGAGGCAATCCCCGCTTTCGCGCGTCGAATCAAGGGCTATGACCATCCCGACGCGGTTCTCACCGGCGTTGAAACACGCACCTCTTCACCGGTGCGTATTCCCCGCGATGACCAGATGGAATCGCTCAACACGGCGGGTTTGATCCCTGCCGGAGAGGGAGCCGGCTACGCCGGCGGCATCTTTTCGGCGGGAATTGACGGCATCCGTGCAGCCGAAGCGGTGGCGCGTCAGCTTCTCAGGCTCACCTCGGAATCCTCGGCCTGACTCACGATGCCGCTCCACTGAACCGCCTTCACCCGGTCCCGGCGCCAGGAATGAAACAGCTCGGGTTCACCGGCGGTGCAGAGCGGGCATCGGCTGATCTGTTCGGAGTTCAACCCCTCATGCTCAAGCTGCAGAACAGTGGCCGTGCGCAGATCGAATCGATAGCGATCGGGCTCGGTGTCGTTCTGAACAGCGCCGGACTGCACCAGCGCTGCTCGTTTATCGCCAGTTGAGTGAATGCTGGCCGCAATGGCCGTGACAACGTCATCGCCCACCTGATAGCGGTCGCCACTCACGGCAGGACCGAGGGCCACCAGCAGATTTTCGCGCCGGGCTCCTCGTGCTTCAAGCTGATCCAGCGCCGTCGGAAGGATGCGCGCCGCGACACCTCTCCAGCCGGCGTGGCACGCCGCGGTGTGTCCTGTTGTGGGATCGGCGATCAGAACCGGCGTGCAATCGGCGCCGCACACCCAAAGGCTTTGGCTCCCACCGTCGCTGACCAGACCATCCGCTTCTGGCCAGGGAGCACCCAAGGCCTGGCTCGCCTCGAGCACAAGGCCGCTGTGAATCTGCTTCGGCCGGTGAACACTCGTGCTCACACTGATGTAACCCGCGAGTTCCTCCGGGTCCCGTCCTCTCCAGAGTCGTGTGAAGAAGCCATGCTCAAAGCCCTGCTGAGCGAGCGCGTCTGCCTGGAGGTAGTAGCCGCCGTAGCAGCCGATCCAGGTCCAGCCGTCCAACACGTTGAACAAGGTGTCAGGACGATCGAATGGGTCCGGCCCCGTCTTTGCCGATGGGGCTTCGCTCACAACGTGGCGATGTCACGCATCATCCAGAACCCAGCGAAGGCCTGTTCCTGCGGGCTGGCCTGAATGGCGATGAACTGCAGTCCTTTGCCGATGTCCTTGGACTCAGCCAGAGCGTTCGAAATTGCTTCGGCAGCCTTGGCATCGAGATCACTCACCAGCCAACGGTCGTCCTGCCCGGCTTCCAGAACCAGCTGACGACCCTCCACCAGCAGGCGAACGGGTTCAAGTCCTCCCAGCCAGCCGGCCATGGCCAGCGCTCTGCTGCTGCTGAACAGCCTTAAACCTGGCACCGGCTGATCGTCTTCAACTCCATCGGGAAGGGGAAGCAGCCCGCTGAAACCCATCGGCCACTCACTGGCTTCTCGCAACAACTGGGCCGGAAGGGTCGCCCAGGACCAGGCATCACCCTGAACCTCCTCCGGCAGGGGGACCGCTGGAGTGCTCACCGTGACCGGTGGCGGCGCCAGAGGGCCGGCCATGAATCCCTCTTCCTGGGGGTACACCTCCTGCTCCCGATGCTGCAGCCAGTCCAGCAAGGCATAGGTGCGCCGGCTGGCAATCATTTCAAGATCCAGCTCAGCGGCGGCCCTCTGAACCATCGTTCGCATCGAACTTCGCCAGCAACGCAGTCGCTGAGGTGCCATCAGCCCGGCCTCAAGGGCTGCTTCGCGCGCTTCCTTGAGAGCGGCTGACAACCAGAGGGAGTTCACCTCGCCGGAGGGGCAGCGTTTGGCGAAGCGAAACGGTTCTGCAGGGGCCTCCGCATTCGGGGTGGCTGTGATCAGCAATTCCCAGCGTTTGCGGCCATCGGATTCGAGGATCGGCCTGGAGTAGAAATCGAGTTCCCAGTCCGTCCCGATCGAGGCTGCGGAGTTGGCTGCAGCGGTTGTCATCCGGCGTCCTGTTCCTGCTGTTTGAGAACGCTCTGGGCCCGCTTGGCCCGGTCGGCTGCCTCGGCCATCACCTTGGATTTCTCCACCAGTAATTCACCGGGGGGGCCCTCGAGAAGGGCCGTGTTCAGGCCGATGCGGCCGCGGCCGGGATCCAGTTCGGTGATCAGTGCCTGCACACGCTCACCTTCATCGAACACCTCCCGAATGGATCGAAGGCTGCCGTTTGTGATGGAGGACTGATGCAGCAGTCCGCTGATTCCTCCCAGATCGATGAACAGGCCGTAGGGCTTCACCGCGGCCACCTGGCCCTCCACCAACTGGCCGACCTCAAGATCCTGGAAGCGAGCCGCCACGGCAGCGCGTTTCTCAGACAGCACCAGTTTTCTGGTTTCGGAATTGACCTCCAGGAAGGCGACGCCGACGGTCTTTCCAACCAGTTCCTGGTGGTTCTCACCCTGCTGAAGCTGGGATCGGGGGATGAAGCCCCTGAGGCCCTCCAGGTCGCAGGTCACCCCGCCTCGGTTGAAACCACTGATGGTGACCTGGACGACTTTGCCGTCCTTGGCGAGCACTTTCACCTTGTCCCAGCTCTTGCGCAGCTCAAGGGCGCGGCAGCTGATGGTGACCATGCCATCGGCGTTCTGTTCGCGGGTCACCAGAACATCCACGGTCTGCCCCTTGGGGAAGCGCTCGCGCAGGTTGGTGACCACGCCGAGACCGGCTTCGCTCTTGGGCATGAAGCCAGGCGCCTTGCCACCGATGTCGACGTAGATCCCATCGCTTTCAAGGGCGATGACCGTCCCCTGGATCACCTCGCCGGTGGTGCCGACAGGGGCGTTGGCATCCAGCGCTGCGAGGAATGCCTCCTCATCGAAGTCGAAATCATCAACGCTGCGGTTCTGAGCTGGCTCACTCCGGCGGGGTTTGTCATCGGGAGCGCCCAACAGATCGGCCATGGTCATTCCCTCCATGGCGCCCATGTCGAAGCGATCCTCATCGCTTGTTGAGGCTCCACCCTGGCGGGGTTTCGGTGGTCCGGTCAGGCCGGCCCGCTCCTCGAGCAGACGAGCTTTCTCCGCGGCCGCTTCCGCGGCTGCTCTGGCTTCGGCAGCTTCCCGCTCGAGGCGCTCCTGCTCCTCGCGCCGGTTGATCTTCATCACCTGGAGAGGCTGTTGTGATGCCGGTCTCGCGGGTTTGGGGCGATTGGGCTGCGAACTGCCTGCTGCGGCCATGGACCAGGGGTCATCGATCGGCCATTCTGACAGCCAGAGATGGGTTTCGATCAGCTCTACGCATGCCGTTGGAATCCACTCGCCGTTGCTTTCAAGAGCTGAGCTGGCCACAGGTGGAGCAGGCCGTTGCGACGGATCGGGCCACGCTGATCTGGCCCTTCGGTGCCTGTGAACAGCACGGCCCCCATCTTCCGCTCGTCACTGATGCGCTGTTCGCCGACCGATTGCTGGATGCAGTCCTGCAGGAGCTCCCGGAGGAGTCTCCGATCTGGCGTCTGCCGGTTCAGACGATCGGTTTTTCCCCGGAGCATGGTTCCTTCCCCGGCACCCTCACCCTGTCGGCCGGGCTGTTGATTTCCATGGTTGTGGAGCTGGGCGAACAGCTTGCTGCCATGGGCTGGAGGCGACTGGTTCTCTTCAATGCCCATGGAGGGCAGATCGCCTTGCTTCAGGTTGCCGCTCGGGAGTTGCGGAAGCGTTGCCCCTCACTCGCGGTGCTCCCCTGCTTCCTCTGGAGCGGTGTGGAGGGTCTGGCATCTCTGATCCCACAGCCCGAGCTTTCTGATGGATTGCATGCAGGTCTGGCGGAAACGTCATTGATGCAGCACCTGGCCCCGTCCCTGGTGAGCGGATCTCGCCCCGTCGATGGCCTCGATGCCGAAGACCCATCACATCAAGCCCCCTCAGGTTGGAGTCTGGAAGGTGCTGCACCATGTGCCTGGCTCACGTCTGATGTTTCATCCAGCGGTGTCATCGGAGACAGCCGTGGTGCTACGGCAGAGCTGGGCGCTGAGCTCGAGACGCTTCTGATTCAGCACTGGATCCAGATGCTGCAAAGCCTTGTGGACAGCGATTGGCCCCCCCGTCCGATGGGAGCCGGTGACTCATCCGGGTCCTGAACTGAGAACCGCGATGTTCACGGGAGAAGGAAGGCTGGTTATTCTCTGTCCCACTGAATGTGGTGGACCACGTCCTATGACGACCCTCAATGCACCTGAGGCAACTGCGGTGGAGGGCATGGACGCACTTCCGGATTTCACGACCGACGCGTACAAGGACGCTTACAGCCGCATCAACGCGATCGTGATTGAGGGCGAGATCGAGGCGCATGACAACTACATGTCGCTGGGCACCTTGATTCCGGAACACAAGGACGAGCTGGCCAAGCTTGCACGCATGGAGATGAAACATGCCAAGGGTTTCACTTCCTGTGGGCGCAACCTCGGAGTCCAGGCGGACATGCCCTTCGCCAAAAACTTCTTCGGCCCCCTTCACGGAAACTTTCAGACCGCTCTGAAAGAAGGCAAGGTCGTGACCTGTCTGCTGATTCAGGCGCTGCTGATCGAGGCCTTCGCGATCTCGGCTTATCACATCTATATCCCTGTCTCTGATCCGTTTGCCCGCAGAATCACGGAGGGTGTGGTCAAGGATGAGTACACCCACCTGAACTATGGCCAGGAGTGGTTGAAGGCCAACTTTGAAGCAAGCAAGGAAGAGCTTTTCCAGGCCAACAAAGCCAACCTGCCTCTGATCCGCTCCATGCTCGAGGAAGTCGCCTCCGATGCGGCTGTCCTTCACATGGAAAAGGAAGACCTGATCGAGGATTTCCTGATCGCCTACCAGGAAGCACTGGATGAAATCGGGTTCACATCCCGTGAAAAGGCCCGGATGGCTGCGGCTGCCCTGGCCGGCTGAGGCATCCCCGGCTTTGTGCGGCCGGTTCCATCACAGTCACCCCCTGTCCAGATTCTCCCGCGTGGGAACATGGACAGTCGGGGTTGCCCCCATGGTGATTTTCGAGCGGTAAATGTTTGGTCTGATCGGGCACTCAACGAGTTTCGAGGCTGCCCGTCGCAAGGCGTTGGAACTCGGCTTTGACCACATCGCAGACGGTGATCTCGATGTCTGGTGCAGCGCTCCTCCTCAGCTTGTTGAGCACGTGGAGATCACCAGTCCTGCCGGGCCGACAATCAAGGGGGCCTACATCGATTCGTGCTTCGTTCCCGAAATGCTGGGACGCTTCAAAACGGCACGCCGCAAGGTGCTGAATGCCATGGAGCTCGCTCAGAAAAAGGGAATCAACATCACCGCTCTGGGTGGCTTCACATCGATCATTTTCGAGAATTTCAATCTTCTCCAGCACCAGACCATTCGCAGCACAACACTCGAATGGGAGCGGTTCACAACCGGGAACACCCATACCGCCTGGGTCATCGCGCGTCAGGTGGAGAACAACGCTCCTGCGCTGGGCATTGATCTCAAAACCGCCAAGGTTGCCGTGGTCGGCGCGACAGGAGACATCGGCAGTGCCGTTTGCCGATGGCTATCGGAGCGGACCGGTGTGGGTGAATTGCTTCTGGTCGCCCGTCGTCAACAACCGCTGCAGGATTTGCAGACCGAGCTTGGAGGTGGTCGCATCCTGTCCCTCGAGGAGGCCATGCCTGAGGCCGATGTTGTGGTTTGGGTGGCAAGCATGCCCAAAACACTGGAGATTGACCCCTCAACCCTGCGCAAGCCCTGTCTGATGATTGACGGGGGCTATCCCAAGAACCTCGACACGAAGGTGGCCGGCAATGGCATTCATGTTCTCAAGGGAGGCATCGTCGAGTTCTGCCGTGACATCGGCTGGACGATGATGCAGCTTGCCGAGATGGAGAAGCCCCAGCGACAGATGTTCGCCTGCTTTGCGGAAGCCATGCTGCTGGAGTTTGAACGCTGCCATACGAACTTCAGCTGGGGACGCAACAACATCACTCTGGAGAAGATGGATTTCATCGGTGCAGCCTCTGTCCGCCACGGTTTTTCCACCCTGAACATCAGTCCTTCCCTGCAGATCTCAGTCGCCTGAATCCCCCGTCATGCCCCGTCGCCCTCTGCTCGAATTCGAGAAGCCACTGGTGGAGCTGGAGCAGCAGATCGAGCAGATCCGTCAGCTCGCCAGGGATTCTGAGGTCGATGTCACGCAGCAGCTTCACCAGCTGGAGTCCCTGGCGGCCAGACGCCGTCATGAGATTTTTCAGAACCTGACGCCTGCACAGAAGATCCAGGTTGCTCGGCACCCCCATCGCCCCAGCACGCTGGATTTCATTCAGATGTTCTGTGAGGACTGGATTGAACTCCATGGTGATCGACGCGGCAACGATGACCAGGCGTTGATCGGCGGTGTGGGGCGTCTGGGTGACAGGCCCGTGATGTTGATTGGCCATCAGAAGGGGCGCGACACCAAGGAGAACGTGGCCCGCAATTTCGGTATGGCCACGCCCGGTGGCTACAGGAAGGCGATGCGGCTGATGGACCATGCCGATCGCTTCCGCCTGCCGATCCTGAGCTTCATCGACACACCGGGTGCCTATGCAGGGCTCCAGGCTGAGGAGCAGGGACAGGGCGAAGCCATCGCCGTGAATCTGCGTGAGATGTTCCGCCTCAGAGTGCCGGTGATTGCCACCGTGATCGGTGAGGGCGGTTCAGGAGGAGCCCTCGGGATCGGCGTGGCGGATCGTCTGCTGATGTTCGAGCACAGTGTCTACACCGTGGCAAGTCCGGAGGCTTGTGCGTCGATTCTCTGGCGTGATGCGGCCAAGGCTCCTGATGCAGCTGCTGCACTGCGGATCACCGGCCCTGATCTGATCGAGCTCGGTGTGGTGGATGAGGTGTTGCCGGAACCCGCGGGAGGGAACAACTGGGCTCCTCTCGAAGCAGGACAGACGCTCAGGGCAGCCCTGGAAAGACACCTGGAGCAGTTGCTCGCCCTCTCGGAACAGGATCTGCGCGATGCGCGCTACCAAAAGTTCCGGTCGATGGGGCGTTTTTTAGAAGATTCTTCACAGGCTCCGGGGCATGCCGCTTAAAGTGTTGCGGTTTGCAGACAAGGCTTGCCAACGGCTCTGATCACTGGCGCGAGTCGAGGTATTGGGCGACGCACCGCTGAGCTCCTTTCAGCCAAGGGGTGGAACTTGATGTTGATCTCCCGCAGTGGAGATCAGCTCGAGAATGTTGCCCAATCCTGCAGAGTCAACGGAGTTGATGTGGCATCCCAGTGCCTTGACTTAACCAAACCAGAGTCAATCGCTGCCGGACTTGCGGAGCTCCTGCAGAAGGGGGAAACACCATCGGTGTTGATTAACAATGCCGGCGCCGCTTATACCGGAGATCTGTTGGGCATGCCCCTGGATCAATGGCAGTGGTTGCTGCAACTCAACGTCACCAGTGTCCAGCAGGTCTGCGCAGCTGTGGTTCCTTCCATGCGAAACAAGGGTGGACTGGTGATCAACGTCAGCAGCCATGCAGCGCGCAACGCCTTCCCACAGTGGGGGGCTTACTGCGTGACCAAAGCTGCCCTGGCAAGCTTCACCCGCTGCCTTGCGGAAGAGGAACGCTGCAATGGAATTCGCGCCTGCACTCTCACCCTCGGTGCAGTCAATACACCGCTGTGGGATGCGGAAACCGTACAAAGCGATTTCGATCGACATGCCATGCTCACCGTCGATCAGGCGGCTGATGCACTGGTGAACCTGGTGGCACAACCCTCCAACCAGGTCATTGAAGATCTAACCCTTATGCCGTCCACCGGCGCCTTCTGAACGAACAGTCATGACCACCACCGTCCCTTTCGTTTCCACTGGCGCTGCCTTCGGCGGCGAAAAGCTGAATCCTCAGATCTCAGCAAGGATCAGAGAACGTTTGCTCAAATCCGGTGAATCGTTTTTAGCAAACGACAACATCGCTGATTACATCGAACCCGGTGAGCTTGCTGAGCTCCAGGTTGAAGTAGCCGACAAATTCCGCGAGCTGCTGCGCAGTCTTGTGATCGATATCGATAACGATCACAACACCAATGAGACCGCAGAGCGTGTCGCCAAGATGTACCTCCAGGAGGTTTTCAAAGGCAGATATCACCAGCAACCCAAGGTTGCCAGCTTCCCCAATGTGAAGCGCCTGGACGAGATCTACACCGTCGGCCCGATTTCAGTTCGTTCGGCGTGTTCCCATCATTTTGTTCCGATCATGGGCAACTGCTGGATCGGTATCAAACCTGGAGCTCGTGTGATCGGTTTGTCCAAGTTCACCCGCGTTGCTGACTGGGTTTTCTCCCGTCCCCACATTCAGGAGGAAGCGGTGATGATCCTGGCTGATGAAATCGAAAAGCTCTGTGAGCCCCAGGGTCTGGGGATCATCGTCAAGGCACAGCACTACTGCATGAAGTGGAGAGGTGTGAAGGAGCCCCAGACCAGCATGATCAACTCGGTTGTTCGGGGGGATTTCCGCCACGATCCGAGTCTGAAGCAGGAGTTCTTTGAGCTGATCCGCCAGCAGGAAGCCCTGCTGAGCACCTGATTGCGTCCACGAGCTCAGCCACCTTGCTCAGATCCTTCCAGCCTGGACGGATTTCCAGACGGCTTGAGGCGTCCAGTCCGTTGGGGTTCACCTGAGCCAGCAGATCCGGTATCCATTCGGCACTGATTCCTCCTGCCATCCACCAGGGCACTGGAATGGTTGCTTCGGCAAGCCATTCCAGGGGAAGCCGATGTCCTGTCCCTCCGAGCTGATCAGGGTTCCAGGCATCCAGCAGCAGAGCGTCGACTGCTTGGCTGTAGGGGGGAATGCTCTGAAGCTGATCAGGATTCCTCAGCCGCAGTGCCTTCCAGAACTGGGTGTCGGGGTGTCGTTGACGCAGGCTCAGACAGAAGTCCGGAGATTCATCACCATGCAGCTGCACCACGGTGGGTACGCCCTCGCCGCATAGGGCTGCGTCGATGGCGTCCTGGTCTGCATTCGCCACAACCCAGACGCGCTCAAGTCCAGGTGCCTGCTGCTTCAGATGCTCAAACAGGGTCCTGCGAGGTGCTTCGGCCACGTATCTCGGTGTGCCTGCAACACCGATCACGCCGATCGCATCGGCACCGAGTTTCGCAATGGCCAGGGCCTGATCCGGATCGGTGAGACCGCAAATCTTCAGGGCCGGCATGGTTCGGTGATCGGCCAATGGCTGCCTGGAACGGTCTACCTAGGATCATCGAAAGCATGCCCCTGTGGCGACAAGATTGAATGCGGCTATGGGAGATGGCTGGACGGTTCTGACCTTTCGAGGTGTTCCGCTGCGGATCCAGCCCAGCTGGCTGTTTTCGTTGGCGATTTTCACCGTTCTGTTTCAGGGCCGATACGCCGTTCAGATGTCGCCGGAGGTCTCGGTGCCCATCAGCTGGGCTCTGGCCCTGGCGACGGCTCTTCTGCTCTTCGCCTCGGTGCTGCTGCATGAACTCGGCCACGCCGTGATGGCCGTTCGCGAAGGTGTGAAGGTGCTCAGCATCACGCTGTTTCATCTGGGCGGCATTGCCCGGGTGGAGAGGGACTGCGACACGGCGATGGGAAGCCTGCGGATAGCGGCTGCCGGTCCGTTGGTGAGCCTTCTTCTGGCTCTCGCACTGCTTCAGGCTGCTGGCCCGTCCAGCCAGATCAGTCCTGTGCTTCCCGTGTTGTGCACACAGATCGGGCTGCTCAATCTGATGCTGGGCCTGTTCAATCTGCTTCCAGGCCTGCCGCTGGATGGAGGACTGATCCTGAAAGCTCTTGTCTGGAAGTTCAGTGGTTCTCAGCAGCGTGGTGTTCAGGTGGCGTCGGCCTCAGGACGCGCTCTCTCCACCCTGATGATTCTTCTCGGTGGAATGTTGTTGCTCCAGGGCGGCGGGTTCAACGGTCTGATGCTGATGCTCATCGGCTGGTTCGGGCTCGGGGCCAACCGCAGCCAGTCCCAGATGCTCATGCTCCAGAAGGTGCTCAAGGAGCTGCGGGTCGGCGAGGCTGCCGGTCGCCGCTTCCGGGTGCTGGAGTCGGATCAGACGCTGCGACGGCTCAGTCAGCTTCGACTCCAGAGCGATGAACACCAGCGTGGTGCGGACTGGGTGTTGGTTTGCCGCAGCGGTCGCTGGCTGGGGTGGGTCGACGACCGCCCCCTGCGGGACCAACCCGTTCAGCACTGGGACGACCAACGGATCGGTGATCATCTGCAACCCCTCGACAGCCTCCCGTCGATTGCGGACAAGTCGCCCTTGTGGGAAGCCGTGCTGGCGCTGGAGGCGTCCGAGGGTGGCCGTCTTCTGGTGATGAGCCCTGCCGGACTCCCCAGTGGAACGATCGATCGGATGGATCTGGGAGAGGCTGTTCTGAAGGGATTGGGCGTTCGTTTGCCCGAGCCCATTCTCGAAGAGGCCCGCAAACGCAACAGCTACCCGCTGGGCTTGGTGATGCTGCCTCAGATCGTGGGATCGATGCAGGCGAGCTCCGGCTCGTCCGCCAGTGAAGCCTCCAGCGCCTGACGCTCATCGGCGCAGAGAGCCTGCTCGCGCCAGTTCAGGTCGGGCCAGCATTGTTGGAAGGCCCTCAGCAGGTTTGCTTCCAGTTCCTGGGGGTTCAGGTCTGCCGGTGGTGGCGCAGCTGATCCGAACAGCTCCTCCCACAAACGCGGCGGCGGATTCAGCAGGATCTCTCCGTGTTGAAGCAGTCGGCCATGCAGCCAGCGTTGTGCGCTTCCCACGCGTTTGATGCCCTGACGATCCACCAGGTCGGCGGCTGTGCAGCGCGCGAAGCAGTTCGCCTCCTCATGAATCGCAGGCTCATCGCCGAAATGCAGAGGCAGTCCAAGGGATGAGAAACCATTGATGAGCCACTGACAGGCTTGCCGATAAGCCTCCCGGCGGCGTCGCGGTGCTGACGGCCAGATCAGGGCGTAGGTCAGGCCACCGGCATGCAGCACCGCCTGTCCGCCACTGGGTCTTCGAACCAGGCCGATTCGCTGGCACTTCGCCAGATCGGACCAGTGTTCAGGCCAGTGGTGCTGATGACGACCCAGCGACAGCCAGGGACCATCCCAGCGGTAGAAGCGCAGCAGAGGGGCGTGGATCGTCTGCTCCAGCAGAAGCCTGTCCAGCACCATCTGAGTGCGGCCATCACCTGTGAAAGTGGGGATCAGACGGCCCCAGGAGGCTGTGGTCGGCATGCTGGTGGTGCTGTGCGAGTGGTTGCGATGCTCCCCTGGTGGGATATTCCGCTTCTGATCGGACTGGGTTTGTTCGCCGGCGGACTTGCCGGACTCCTCGGGATCGGTGGTGGTCTGATCTTCGCGCCCCTGCTGCTCTGGCTGGATCTGCCTCCCCATCAGGCGCTGGCCACCAGCAGTTTCGCCATTGTTCCCACAGCCCTGGCAGGGCTGGTGGCCCACCTTCGCAGTGGGGCTCTGCCGTTGCGATCGAGCGTTGTCATCGGTGTTGCCGCGTTTGGATCGGCCCTGTTGTTCGGTGGTCTGGCGGGGGTGGTCTCCGGCTGGGTTCTGCTGGCCATGCAGACGCTGATCTATGTGGTGCTGGCGTTTGTGGTGCGGGACCGTTCCGGTTCAGAGGAGTCCGCTGAGCCCAGTGAAGAGAAGGCCGTGGGTTGGCTGGGGGGTGTCGGCTGCATCGCTGGGTGGACAGCCGGAATGCTTGGCCTGGGTGGAGGCCTGGTGATGGTGCCTCTGATGAGCGGTCCCCTCGATCTGCCGATCCATCGCGCTGTCCGTCTGAGCACGGTGGCCGTGTTCTGCTCTGCAACGGCCGCTTCGATCCAGTTCCTGCATGAAAGCCGTGGAGTTCCCCTGATGGGGTTGCTGCTTGGCGGGGTGGCTGCGGTGGCGGCCCAGTGGACCGCAAGCCGACTGGATCAGTTCGATGCTTCGCTGCTGGTCCGTCTGCTGCGAGGTTTGGCCATTGTGCTGGCGATCGACAGCTGCCGCCGCGCTCTGCATCTGCTGATGGTCTGAAGTCTCAGTTCAGCAGGCTCCAGAAGTTGTCATCAAGCTCGTAGCCCAGGGCGGCGGCCATCTGCGAGAGGTTGCCACGCATCGATCGCCCAAGCGTGGCGCTGCACAGATCATCAAGCTGCATCATCCGGTGGGTGATCCACAACTCCAGGGCCTGCGGCTCGAAACGCAGTCCCTCGCTGCGGCTGAAACTGTGGGGAACCACCATGGCCACATGCCGGATCAGGCTGCCCCGGTCCCGTTCCAGCAGCAGAGGCAACCAGGGGAAGCGAGCATCGGCTCGCAAGGCCCAGAGGCGGGGTTCAGGGCATTCCGCCAGCTCCCTTGGGTCGTTGGCTTCTCTGGGCCAGTCGAAGTTCAGCTCCAGAACCGGCCCCTGCTCCAGCAGTTCCGCAAGGGGACGATTGCTCCAGACCTGCAGGGAAGAGAGGTCGAGACGCCGGATCATTGCGGCAGTGATCTGGACCGGTTCCATCGATGGGTGTGACAGGCCTTTGCGAATGATGGCCTGAAGCCATCCTCATGGAGAAGAATGGGGACGCTTGGTTCTTTTGTTTGATGAGCACCACCCTGACCACGCCTGAAATCTTCGTTGCTCTTGTGGTGGCTGCCCACGCCGCTGTTCTGGCCCTGCGTCTTTCGATCAGCCTTTACGAGGCCTGATTGCGTTCAAGGATGACCGCAGGCTTGGCATCGGATGTCCGCTGCGCTACAAGCGGGACTCTGACCCCCTGCGGTGACGGCGTCTTCAGCCCGTTCCTTCGATCCAGTTGAACCGCGTCGGGAGACGAACCGTTCGCCTCGATCAGTCGATCCCGTCACCGCTGTTGATCGCGCCGCTTCAATCCAGCGAA
>CAJWZW010000019.1 GCA_913050565.1 uncultured Synechococcus sp. | reverse complement strand
AGGCTTGTCCTTGGGAGGTTCCTTTGCAGCGGGCTTCTCCGCCTTGGGTTCCTCTGCAGCAGCAGGCTGTTTGCTTTCCTCGCTGGGTTTGTCCTCAGCAGCAGGCTTGTCCTTGGGAGGCTCCTTGGCAGCAGGCTTCTCCGCCTTGGGTTCCTCTGCAACGGCAGCCTGTTTGCTCTCCTCACTGGAGACCTCTTTGCCTGTTGAGTCGTCCTGTTGAACAGACGTTTCGTTGCGTTCTGGAGCGTTGCTCACTGAATTGCCAGGATTCTCCACCTGAGATGTCTCTCCAGCAACAACCTGCTTGCTCTCCTCACTGGGCTTCGCCTCGGCCGCAGGCTTCTCTTTGGGTTGTTGGGTGTCGCTCAACGCGTCATCAAATCTTGCGGAACTGTAAACAGCACCTTCTGCAGTTCACCAGTCCTGGTCAGGGTCATCTCCCCAACCCATGGCCGCTCCGTTGTGCGATGCAACCGGTTCAACCCTGACCTCAGAAGACACTGGGGCTGGTCGCGACTGCGATTCGCCACGTTGAACAATGCGATAGGGCACCGCCACCGTGGGGGCTGGATCACGAATGTCGCGTTCCGGCATCGGATCAGCTGGTTTTGGAGGCCTGGCGCTGAAATCCTCACGGAACCGGCCTGGCTCGACTGGCTGGTGGAGTTGGCGTCTCAGCCTGGGTGCCGCTGGCATCAGCAACAGAGCTGCCAAGCCACTGAGCCCTGCACCCCCCACCCCTGCAACTGCCATCCAGAGCCCGATCGGCTGAGGGTTGCTGGTCCAGAGCAGAATCTGGAGACGGGACGCTGAGCGAGGTGTTGACACCGAAATCAGCAGCAGAGCAAGCAGAGGTGCCAGGCAAGGCACGAGCAGGAGCCGTTGCAGCAGAGTCATTCGATGGGGCCGGACCAGCGGTTCAGGGGAGCAAGATCCCGCTCCAACCCATCAAGCAGGCGAATCACCAGGAAGTCCACCATCTCTTCAAGAGTCTTCGGCTGGGTGTACCAGGCAGGAATCGGTGCTGCAATGCGGGCGCCAGCCTCCGCAAGAGCTGTGAGATTGCGCAGATGGATCAGGTTGAACGGTGTTTCTCTCGGTGCAATCACCAACGGCCGGCCCTCCTTGAGGTGCACATCCGCGCAGCGTTCGATCAGTCCGGTGGCAATACCGGCGTTGATTCGTCCCACCGTTCCCATGCTGCAGGGAACGATCAACATGGCGCGGGTCCGGAAGCTTCCGCTTGCGATGCTCACGCTCTGATCATTCCAGCGGTGGCAGAGCAACTCTCCGCTGTCGATTGACAGTCGATCGCGCCAGAACTTCATCTGACGCTGGGGATCCACAGGAACCGAAAGTCCCTGTTCGGCCTGGAAGACGGAGTAGGCGCCTTTGCTGAGAACAAGATGAACGGAACGACCTGCTTGCAACAGCAGCTGAAGGGTGCGTTCAGCCAGAGGCTGGGCCGATGCACCCGTGACCGCCAGCACGTACGGATCCATGGTCAGGGGTTGCTCAGGGTGATGGGCGTCAGCTCAACCAAGGTCTCTGATTCAGGAGTGGTCTGTGGCGCAGCAGCTGTCTCCTCCAATTCCGGAGGAATCACCTCAAGGTCGATCTGATTGCGCAGCACATCCACCTTCATCACTTTCACCCGAACCGGGTCTCCCAGCTGATACACGCGGCGGTTCTTGCGGCCAACCAGACGGTTCTGCCGAGAGCGGTACTCGTACCAGTCGTCATTGAGCGTGCTGACGTGCACAAGACCTTCAAAACGGGTCTCGCCCACCTCGACGAAAAAGCCATAACTCTGCACACCGCTGACACGACCGTCGGCTTCCTGGCCGACCAGGTGCTGCGCTGAACGAGCCTGAACCAGTGCCAGCAGGTCTCCCTCCAGTTCCAGCACCTGCCGACGTCGGGCATTGAGCCGATGAAGCAAGCGCGAACTGACGAGGCCTTGCAGTTTCTCGTCCTGTGCTGCAGTGAACAGCGGCCACTGAATCTCGTCTGCCGCTCCACGCCGACCCAGGGCGATCCGTTTTTTCTGTCGCACGCTGGGTCGATCCTTCGCGTCCTGCAACAGCATCTGCAGGATTTGTTGATTGATGAGATGGGCGTAGCTCAAGGCAGCACAGCACCAGGGAGCTGGCTCCGTTGGTGTTGAACCGTCGGGCTGCGCAGTTTCCGATGTGGGTTGTTCTTCAGACAGCCCGACGCCGCTGGCGAACATCGGCTGTGGAAGGGCATGACTGAGCTGTTGCTCGAGGACCCGTCGCTGATCGGAGCCTGCAAAAACTGTGATCAGCTCCTGAGCAGAGGGACTGCCGTCCTCCTCGAGCTCCAGTGGGAGGTCGAGGGCTATGGCTGTCTTGGCCACATCGGTCAACACCGACCCATCCGGCTGCCTGCTTTGCACGGTGACCGCAGGTAAACCAAGACTGCTCCGATGCTCACCCCAGGCACGATCAGCGGCACGCAGCAGGGGTTGAAGAACGGAGTTCGGATCCCGTTTATCGAGAGCATCCACCCATCGATGTCTCAGTCCGGTGGGGTCGAGTGTCTTCAGATCCCCAAGAGCCTCCATGGCTGGAGCAGGAAGATCGAGAATCACAGCGCCATCCGCTCGCTCCTGCTCCATCAGGCAATCGGCACAGAACAGCACTGACTCCAGCTGATTCAGATGATCTTTGAGCGGTTTCAAGGCTGCAGGGACTGTCCGTGCCCTGGGCTTTCGATCCGCAAGGGCAGCGAGATGGCTGCGCTGGATTTCAGCAACCGGACGAATCGTGCTGAGCATGAACTCCCAATCCGTGAGCTCACCCTTGGCCGAAACATCCAGACGCACCGTCAGAGCATCGATGGACTCGCCCACCTTGAAGCGGCAGGCTTTGGACAAAGCAGGTGTGAGCAGTGCATGCCAGGCCCCTCCGAGACAAAGCGCCTCCGATCGGTCACGCAGCCACAGATCCAGGCTGTTGCCCTGCCCGATGCGCTCAGAAACGGTTGGAGCATGCACCCAGAGGCGGGTTCCGCCATCACGCGCTTCCACATGAACAGCTGGAAGCGGAGGTGCATCCTTGATGCCCCAACCGTTCAGCAGAAGAACGGGTTGTTCCGTGAGATCCGTTCTGCCTTTGCTCTGAGGTGACTTGGCAGTGCCGCGCGGTGCCGGTGCGGCTGCGTGCAGACCAACTTTGGTGAGCAGGAGCTCCCGATCGGCGGCAGGCCCACCGTCCAACGGCAGGGGACGAGCCACCCGGCCGAGGGCTGGGTACTGAGCCAGGGGGTATCGGTCGATGACGACTTCCACCACAGCCGTGGGCGGGTCTGAGGGAAGGTGCTCCTCGGCTTCATCACTGAGCTGAATGGTGGCGAGCATCCGGTCATCCAGAGGGGATGCCATCAGTTGCTCGTCCTGACGCTTCACCTGAGCGAGAAGTGAACGCGTCGCTCGCTCGAGAATGCACTGAACTCCTCCCTCCGGAGATCTGCGACGCCCCCCCTCCCTGGTGACACGCACCAGAACGCGGTCGCCATTCCAGGCATGGTTGAGCTGATGATCGCGGATGTAGATGTCATCACCTCCGTCATCCCGGATGGCGAAGCAGAACCCCTTGCTGCTGCAACGCAGGCGAGCATCGATCAGATCTTCGTTCTGAAGACCCTGGACATCACCGTTGTCCAGAATTTGAAGCGCACCCACCTTCGCCAGCGCTTCGGTGGCAAGGTCCAGGCCTGCCTTATCGGCCTTGTTGCTCAGCTTGAGAATCTTCGCCAGGGTCGCCGGAGAAACCGACTGGTCGGTGGAAAGCTGATCCAGAAGGTCAGCGACCGAGAATTTCATGGAGAACGGGTTCGATCCGGCCTTCTTGACCGGGAGATGTCGGAGCGCCAACAGGGCAGACCTTGGCTTGAAGAGACCTCCGGACTACAAGTTTATGAGTCAGCGGCTTCGCTGTTGTCAACATCCGTTTCCCGGCTCTGCAACAACAACCGGGTTCCGATGATCAGGAAACCAACGGATGCAATCAGCTGCAGCAGTTCGGTCGGAACCACCGACGCCACGGACCCTCCGGCCAGCGCACCGAGAAGACTTGCCAGCACCAGCGCGCTCGCAGAACCAAGAAAGACGGCAAGGGGCCGATCGGATGTTCCACTGAGAGCCACCGTTGCCAGCTGGGTCTTATCCCCCAGTTCCGCGAGGAAAACGGTGAGGAAGGTTGAGATCAGAAGCGTGAGATCCATCGGTTCAGGCTCCGGCTGAACTGAGCAGCATCGACCGGGCAGCCTGGAGACCAAGCCACAGACCAAGGCCCAGCATCAGGAGCCCCGCCATCTGCTCGACCCTTCCAGGAGGCAGAACCCGCGCAAGCCACTGACCAAGCAGCACCCCAACCAGGCTGGAGCAGATGAGTGCCAGTGCCGCACCGAGAAACACCAGCCACGGCGAGCCTGACTGAGCTGACAGAAGCAAGGTGGCCAGCTGCGTTTTGTCGCCCAGCTCAGCGACAAAAACCGTGCCGAATGTGCTGGCCAGAACGGCAACGAATCCAGGATTATCGGCGCCTTTGCTGTCAGTCATCTCTGCCTTCAATCTGAATCGGCGCGTTGGGCGCGGTTGAACCTACGCAGGGTGAGGCTTCTGCCGCCATAGGTGGACCGAATCTGCTGGCGGCAACAGGCGGTCGCGAAGGCATCAATTGAATCGTCTTCGACGGAGTACAGCTGACCCAGCTGGCTGACACGGCAGAAGCTCGGACGGTGGTCATAAATCCGGCATCGCCTGCCACCACTGTCGTAGTGAATGCACCAACCATCAGATCCGACCATCGATAAATACGTGACCTGCTCCTCGTCCGAGAGGGCTGAGAGAGCCTCCTGACGCTCTTCCGGGCAAAGCCTGCAACAGGCTCCGCACTGACTGATGCAATGCCAGCGTTGTGACGATTCCGTCATAACAAGCCATCACAGAGATTCGAATCCACCCAGCGGAACCGTGGTTTCGACCCGTAACCTGTCTGTAGATCTGTTCTGCACGAGCGTCTTCCAGACATGGGCTTTGATTTCCATCTGATCGCCAACTTCGCGGCTCTTGCCATGATCACGTTGGCCGGCCCTGCAGTGATCTTCATCCTCTTCTATCGCCGCGGCGCACTCTGAGGTCTAGGGGGTCAACCCCAGGCTGAGAGCTGCCTCCCACAGCAATCTTTCGATCTCCGGATGGCTGGCACGAGAGTCGCTGCTGTCCACACCCTTCCGATCAGTCCAGCGTGCCTTCAGGACATCGGAAGCGTCATTGCAGAGGTTGAAACTGACCTCATCTCCGGACTGAGTGTCCAGTTTCACGTCGTATTGGCGTCGGCCCCGGTTGATCCGGGTATCCGGTTGATGTTCCCTCAGGGCTTTGAGAGTGAGCTGGAGCCTTTTTTCACCTTTCCATAAATTGACGTTCAGCTCATAGGCCACGTCCACCAACGCCGGCATGGGTTGCGGGGGAGAGCAGCGCCAGGCGATGGCCCGACGCTCGGTTTCGTCCTGCACCAGTGTGAGACTGAGGTGGCCTCCATTGAGCGTTCTGCAGTCCTTCACCTGGCAGGACCTTGACCAGAAGAGTGGTGTGGGATGACCGATGCCGAACGGCTGAAGCTTCTCCATGGCTGACCAGAAATCCCAGTTGACCTGTTTGAGCGACAGGCAGGCATCAGGGCGAAGCGGACGTCCTCTGCCCTGCTGTTCCAACCAGGGTTCTGCAAGATCATTCAGACGTTCATGGAGGGCATGAACGTGCTGCGCGGCAATGGTGAAACCCCCTGCGGCGGGGTGACCGCCATGGCGGAGAAGCAGATCGGAACATCGGGTCAACGCCTCATCAATGGCGAAACCCTGAGGCGATCGAGCCGAAGCCCGCATCCGCCCATCTCCATCACCGGCCAGTAAGGCGACAGGGCGGTGATAGCGCTCCATCAGCCGGGCAGCGACGATGCCGATCACTCCGTGATGCCAGTGGCTTTGCGCGAGCAGAAGAAAGGGGGGAATGCAGTCGGCTTGCTCCGCTTCCAACAGCGCGATGGCTTCAGCTTCGATGGCATCACAGAGTTCCCTTCGCTGGCGGTTGTAGTCATCGCAGCGGCGAGCGAGAGCCATGGCCTGACCTGGATCTGATTCGGTCAACAGATCCACGACAAGAGCGGGATCACCCAGTCGCCCCACGGCGTTGATGCGTGGTGCCAGTTGAAAGCCGATGTCGTCGGCATTGAGCCGACGATCACCAAGCCCGGCGAGACGTTGCAGGGCTTTGATGCCTTCGGCTTCGCTGCGGTGAAGACTGCTGAGTCCTTCAAGCAACCAGCGTCGGTTGGCGCCGGTCAGCGGTGCCATATCCGCAACAGTGCCGATACAGAACAAATCACGCGCCACCTGGATGGAATCGATCCGACACAGCTGTTGCGCCACGCGGATGGCCAGGACATAAGCCAGACCGACACCAGCCAGCCCCCGATACGGAGATCCCTCAGGCGTTGTTGCCGGATGAAGCAATGCCGTCATCGGCGGACGGTCGGCAGGAATGGTGTGGTGATCGGTCACGATCACATCCATGTCCAGTTCTCTGGCACGTTCAAGCGCTTCCGTTGCAGCCACACCGTTGTCGACGGTGACCAGAAGACGGATTCCCTCGCCATGAAGGCGATCGACCATGGCTGGGTTGAGGCCGTAGCCGTCCTCAATACGAGAGGGGATCGCGGCTTTGGGCCGAGCTCCCAGTGGTTCAAAGGCCCGCAACAGCAAAGCGGTGCTGGTCATTCCATCGGCGTCGTAATCACCGCAGACAGCGAGGTGTTCCTTCTCCTTGCAGGCAAGACAGACGCGTTCAACGGCTCGTTCAAGATCCGGAAAGTCGTCGAGGGGATCGGGCAGCTCCCTGGGCTGGATCAGATCTTCGACGGCAGCTCGATCAAATCCACGCCGACGCAGCATGGCTCTGAGCGGTAAGGGGAGATCGATCTCCGGCAGGGGCTGGAATTCCACCACGGACGGCAGAACCCACTGATGCGAATCGGTGGCGGTCATCAGTCAGCATTGTGCCCGCCCTGTCCGCTGAGCATGACGTCACTGCAGGCGGTGTTCTGGGATGTCGACGGCACCCTGGCTGACACCGAGATGGATGGCCACCGTCCGGCATTCAACGCAACCTTTGAGGAGCTGAATCTGCCTTTCTTCTGGGATGAGCCTCTGTATGCGGAACTGCTGGCCGTGCCCGGTGGGCTGAAGAGGGTGCAGCACCACGCGATCAGCTGTGGCATGGAACTCAGCACCGAGCAGCTGGCCCAGATCCGGGATCGAAAGCGAACCCATTACCGCCGACGAGCCCTGGAGGGAGCCATCCGGATCCGACCCGGTGTGCGACGCCTGCTTGGGGAACTGAACGCGCGGGGCATTGACCAGTGGATCGTCACCTCCAGCGGACGCGCTTCCGTGGATGCTCTCTTTGCAGGACAAAGGGGACTGGAACGCCACTTCAACGGAATCGTGACCGCCGACGATGTCCCGAACGGCAAACCTGCTCCTGACGGGTACTGCCAGGCCCGCAACCTCAGTGGACATGAGGCCACCTCGATCCTCACGATCGAGGACTCGGAAGCGGGTTTTCAGGCTTCCGCAGCAGCGGGACTCAGCTGTCTGCTGACACCATCACCCTGGGAGAAAGAGCTGCCGACACGTTTCACTGATGCTGCAGCCGCGTTCGATCATCTGGGTGATCCGGATCAGCCCATGCATCAGTTGGCAGGCCCCCCTTGCGCCGCTGCGAAAGTGACGGTGGAGTATCTGGAGTCCCTCCTGGATCACCGGAGATGAGCGCGTTGCAACGCACCCGGCTCTCAAAGGTTCAGAACGGCGTGGGACGGATCTTGGCGGAAGGGGTTGTGGGTCCCTGGTGGCTGATCAGCCTGAGACTGATCGCTCTGCTGTTTGGGTTCTTCAGTGCCAGCGTTCTTGCCGGCAGCCTGTCGAATCTTTTACCAAGCCGAACCATCACAGCCTTGATTGCTGTGGGCCTCTGCGAACTTCTTGTTCTGTTCAGGCAGGTCTTCTGCAAAAACTCTGTTCCGTTGCACTGGAGACTGCTGGACAACCTGCGAATCGGCTTTGTTTATGCCGTGATCCTGGAGGCTTTCAAGGTTGGATCCTGACGGCTGTCGTGATCTCGCTGATGAGGATCAGGCGCTCCTGCTGAAGTACCTGGGAATCGACAATCCCGCTGACTGGGAAAACTCCTGGAGATCATCGGGTGTGATTGAAAACACAGCTCACCACTGGCCCGGTGCAGCCCGAAGTGACTGGTTGTGGAGTCTTGGGCTCCCGATCCTGACCGAAGCGCAACTGCACAGAGACGGGCGTTGGTTGATTGGCCTGAGTGCAATGCCGGGCTGCGGCAAAACCAGTCTCGGTCGTTGGCTCGAGGCGGCTGCGTTTCATCTGGGTCTTTCGCTGCAGGTGGTGTCGATCGATGATTTTTATTTCTCTGCTGAAAAACTCGAGCACAGCATGCGAGGGAATCCCTGGGGAGTGCCCCGTGCTCTGCCTGGCAGTCATGAACTCGATCTGCTGAACTCCACCATTCGACGCTGGAAGGCCGGCGAAGAGGTCCGTCATCCTGTTTTCGATAAAGCCCTGCGCCAGGGCCGGGGCGATCGAAGCGGCTGGAGGTCCTGCTCAGCCGAAGTCCTCGTGCTGGAGGGATGGTTTGTGGGGGTCTCTCCTTCCGGAGTCGACGACACGCCCAGCAGGCTCATTGACGGGATCGATCCTCCTCTGACGGATCAGGAATGGTCGGCTCGCCGGATCGTCCAACGGGCACTGAGGGATTACATCCCTGTATGGAACGAGATGAATTCCCTGTGGCAGCTTCGAACACTGGTGTGGGACTCACCGAAGTCCTGGAAGCTTCAGCAGGAAGAAGGGATGAGACTGCAGCGCGGGAGCGGTCTAGGTCCTGATGCTCTGAAGGGATTCACCCGGATGATCACCTCAGCCATTCCTGAGATGAGCTTCAACCGGATCAAGTCCGATGTTTGTTTTGACGTGGACCCGGATCGACGCCTGCGACATCTCCGGGTCCGAATCTGAGCTCAGGACTCGCTGTCGTCTGATTCAGCGACGGGATAAACGAATCCCTGGGCACGGCCACTCAACACCGACTTACCAATCGACATCGCGCGTTGTGCAGCCACAGCTGCCTTGGCCTTCCAGGTGGCATGGCGCTGGTTGCGCTTGGCCTTGGATGTTTTCTTCTTCGGAACGGCCATGAACGCCTAATCAACTCCAGCGATCCATTCTCCTTTGTGAAGTTGCCATGCGTCAAATCGCTAATCTCTTTCCAGAGCAGCTCTGACGTGTCTTCAGGAACATCCGGAATCGCTGAATCCACGACTGCAAAACCTGGTCGCGTGCCGTTTGTGTCCCCATCATCCGATCTCAGCTATTCCCAGCTGCTCGAGCAGATTCGCAGTGGTGAGATCTCTGCTCTCGAGCTCGTTCCTGCCCGGCGAGAGGTTGTCGCCACGTATCCGGACGGAACACGCAGGATCGTCAGCATTTTTCTGAACGACCAGCAGATCCTGCGCGCCGCCGAATCTTCAGCAACACCTCTGACGGTGAAGGACATCCGCCAGGAACAGGCCATGGCCGGCCTTCTTGGAAACATCGGCCTGATCCTGATCGTCGTGATCGGTCTGTCGTTCCTGCTGCGCCGCTCAGCGCAGGTCGCCAACAAGGCACTTGGATTCGCTCGCAGTCAGCCGAGAGTCAAACCACAGGACGATCTGGAGGTGCGTTTCGAGGATGTCGCCGGCATCAACGATGCCAAACAGGAACTTGAGGAGGTCGTGACCTTCCTCAAACAGCCCGAAAATTTCATTCGGCTGGGAGCAAAAATTCCCCGTGGTGTTCTTCTGGTCGGTCCACCGGGAACGGGCAAAACTTTGTTGGCACGCGCAATTGCCGGCGAAGCAGGTGTGCCGTTTTTCTCGATGGCCGCTTCGGAATTCGTCGAACTTTTTGTTGGCGTTGGAGCCAGCAGGGTGCGTGATCTCTTCCGTAAAGCCAAGGAGAAGGCCCCCTGCATCGTGTTCATCGATGAGATCGATGCTGTTGGAAGGCAGCGGGGCGCAGGAATTGGCGGAGGCAACGATGAACGGGAGCAAACCCTGAATCAGTTGCTCACAGAAATGGATGGCTTCGAAGAGAACTCCGGCGTGATTCTTCTGGCGGCAACCAACCGGGCCGACGTTCTCGATGCCGCTTTGACGCGGCCAGGGCGGTTCGACCGTCGCATTGATGTCGGTCTTCCCGATCGAAAGGGTCGCTCCTCGATCCTTGCGGTGCATGCGCGCACAAGACCGCTTGATTCATCCGTGGATCTGGATCAGTGGGCTCTGCGAACGCCCGGTTTTTCAGGGGCGGAGCTCGCCAATCTGATGAATGAAGCCGCCATCCTCACGGCACGTCAGGAACGCAATTTCATCGGCAATGAACAGCTCGAGGGTGCGCTCGAGCGGATCACGATGGGGCTCAGTGCCAGGCCCCTGCAGGACAGTGCCAAAAAGCGCCTGATCGCCTATCACGAAATCGGTCATGCACTGGTGGCGGCACTGCTGCCGGATGCCAACAAACTCGACAAGGTCACCATCCTTCCCCGGGGTGGAGCCGGCGGATACACCCGCTTCATGCCCGACGAGGAGAAACTCGATTCGGGACTGATCACCAAGGCGTCATGTCGGGCGGATCTGGTGGTGACCCTGGGTGGTCGCGCTGCTGAACTTGTGGTGTTTGGACCACTGGAGATCACCCAGGGAGCCAGCGGTGATCTCCAGATGGTGGCTCAACTGGCCAGGGAGATGGTGACTCGCTTCGGATTTTCAGGTCTTGGACCAGTTGCTCTGGAAGGGCCTGGAGCAGAGGTGTTTCTGGGGCGCGACTGGTTCAGCCAACGTCCTGGATATGCCGAAAGCACCGGCCAGGCGATCGACGAGAGCATTCGGTGTCTGGCCAAGCAATCCCTGGATCAAGCCGTCGCTCTGCTCACTCCGCGCCGAGCTGTGATGGATCGTCTGGTTGAGGCGTTGATCGAAGAGGAAACATTGCATCAGGAACGCTTCATGCAATTGGCTGGCTTGGCTTGAACGCTCCTGAGCCATGAAAAAACCCCATTGTCCGAAGACAACGGGGTTGATTGCCGACTTGCCTGTTTCCGGAGTTGGAATCAGTTGATCGCGGAGAAATATTCCTTGGAGCCCACTGGATCAGGCTTCATGGTTGCTTCGCCAGGAGTCCAGTTCGCAGGGCAAACCTCATCAGGATTGGACTGCACGTACTGGAACGCCTGGAGGACGCGAAGGGTTTCATCAACGTTTCGGCCAACGGGCAGGTTGTTGATGGTGGAGTGCATGATCACACCATCGGGGTCGATGATGAACAATCCGCGTAAAGCAACGCCTTCAGCATCATCAAGAACGTTGTATGCCGTTGCTATTTCTTTCTTGAGGTCGGAAACCAGGGGATAATTGATATCACCAAGACCACCCTGATTACGTGGGGTCTGGATCCAGGACAGGTGGCTGAACTGACTGTCTACGGAAACACCCAGAACTTCAGTGTTCTTGCTGGAGAAGTCAGCGTGACGATCGCTGAATGCAGTGATTTCAGTTGGACAGACGAAGGTGAAATCAAGGGGGTAGAAGAACAGGACGACGTACTTTCCGCGGTACTGTGAAAGGCTGATCTCCTTGAATTCCTGATCCACCACGGCGGTGGCTGTGAAATCAGGGGCTTTCTGGCCCACGCGCAGGCAACCGGTGTCGGTCATGTCAGATGGTTGATGAAACGGAACAGAATGTCGGAACGCTTATCTAAAGTCGAACCGACTTCCAGTTAGGTCCAAGTTATCACGGGCCATGAAGGTCGAACCCATACACTTGAATCGATGGAAAACCATGCGATGAACTGGGATCCAGCGCTTTTGCGGAAGTTCAGCTCAACAGGTCATTTTCGCTTGCTCAATCAACTGAAGAATGACCTCATCAAACGTGGCTTGAACCGCGACCAGACCACAGGCGAGCTGAGGATGCCCGGAACCGGATCACGTTTCGGCCGGCGTGGGGGCGCCCCTCGCGGAGCTGTCAACAGTGCGAAGGACAGCCCGGTTGCAACTCCAGAACCTGCTGCTGCGGCTGCTGATCCCGTTCGAGAAACACCCGGATCATTTCGTCAGCGCCTGAATGCCATCGACATGCGGTGATCGCCGAGATGTATGATGGAGACTGGCGAAAAGCCTTGCGTCAGAGTAGCTCAGCTGGTTAGAGCACAGGATTCATAACCCTGAGGTCGGGAGTTCAAGTCTCCCCTCTGACATTTTGTTTTGATTGATTTGGAGGTCTAGATGACCTCTCTTGTTTGACAACCGAATGAGGGGTCATCGTTCCCCTTCGATTCAGCTTTGTCGCGGTGGCAGAACAGCCAGAGGATTGGAAGCTCCACCGCCGGGGCGACGGATTTCGAAATGAAGATGGGGCCCTGTGCTGCGACCGGTGCTTCCCATCAAGGCGATACGAGTTCCCTGGCGAACCCTTTGCCCCTGTTGAACCATCAGACGACTGTTGTGGGCGTAACGAGTCGATTCACCATCATCGTGGGCAATTTCGACAAGAAATCCGTAGGCGCCCATCCATCCTGCATGGGTGACGGTGCCATCACGGGCAGCATGAATTGAAGTACCGGTGTTGTTGGCGATATCAATGCCTTTGTGCATCCGCCCCCAACGCCATCCATAGCCGGATGTGAACACTCCCTTGGTGGGCCACTGGTATTTCGCAGCTGGCTGGGGGGCCGACTGTGGATCAGTCAACTCTGGGATGGATGGCCAGCTCACTCCACCACTGACGCTCGGACGAATGGCCAGGAGGGAGCGACCGGCGGAACGGGAGACCCGCATTTCACGACCCAGCTTCAACTCACCATCTGCCTGACCAGGAGTGAGTGTCTTCAACTCGGTTTGTTGGATTCCATGGCGTTGAAGAAATGAGCTCAGGGAGTCAACTTGATGAGATGACGCCTGCTTGACAACGGCCTGGGATAAATCCTTGGGAGCTGTGGTCCGAATACTGCTGGCATCCACAGCTGTGAGCATCAACAACCGTGATCGTTGCTGTGAAGGAACAACGCACCAGTGACCTTTGCTCATCACAGCGTCTGAATCCAGATTGTTGAGACGAGCCAGCAAACTGGGATCCAAACTCAGTGAAACTGCCAGCCGACTCAACGACAGAGAGCTTTTCAGTTGGACGTAAACAAACTGTTGTTCGGTATCACTGTTGGACGTTGTTTGAACCGGTGGCAGAGGAGGAAGATCCGGAACAATCAAGCGTCGATTGTTTGCCTGACCAGGAAGTGCAGACCAGAATGTGATGCACGCTATCGGTGTGGTGACAGCTGCAATAACAAAGGCTGTCCGCATAAACCGGGAATGCACCGGTTGAAGGTAACGATCGAAAAAGGTCTCGGCAAGGGGGTTTGGAGCAGTGCAGTGATCACCACAGCTGCAATTGATGCCCTGCGACGTAACTCACAAGGGCACAGGCCACAGACAGATTGAGGCTGCGGACGCCACCCTGCCCTGCGTCGTCCACACCTCCCGGCATCGGAATCGTGAGGATGTGATCACAGCGTTCACGCACAGGATTCGGCAGACCTGTGTCTTCACGACCGAAGAGCAGGACATCGCCGGCCTGGAAACGGAATGATCCAAGCTGATCACCACCATGTCGGCTGCAGCCGATCAACCGATGGTTGGGGGGTAGTTGACGGCAGAGGTCTTCCAAACCGTCATGGGTGGACAACTGCACATGGGGCCAGTAATCCAGACCGGCACGTTTCAGC
This sequence comes from uncultured Synechococcus sp., assembly GCA_913050565.1. Classification (GTDB taxonomy): domain Bacteria; phylum Cyanobacteriota; class Cyanobacteriia; order PCC-6307; family Cyanobiaceae; genus Parasynechococcus. Next base: position 10,252 of record CAJWZW010000019.1, on the reverse strand, counting down.
GATCGATCGTCAATGCTGAAACCGAGAGGTTCGATCAGTGCCAGAGGCAAACGAAAGGCAGCACAGGTTCGAGCAATGTTTCCTGTATTGGGCGGAATCCGTGGCTCGAAAAGCGCGACACGAAGCGGTGCATCGGGAGAGGGCAATGTCATGGCACTGGCCGACTGACGGCATGGAGATCGATGGCACGCCCCTGCAGAACCAACCAGCTGCGCGCAGCCTTGGCATCCAGCAGCTGTGCAAGAGCACCAAGTCGGTCGCGGAACAATCCACCGACTGCAGTCGGTGGAACGACTCCCCATCCCGTTTCCTCAATCACAACGACGCAGAGACGTTTGAGGTTGGATAGATCATCAAGCAGGGCTTTCACCAGAACATTCCACTGTTCGTCCGTCGCCTCCAGGTGCCAGGCGACAAACCCTCCCAGGGAATCGATCAGAAGATCCGAGTGGGGGTCGATCTCTGCAAGAGCTGCACTCAGATTCGCCTCGCATTCCAACAGCATCCAGTGTTCCGGACGGCGTTGCTGATGGAGCAGCAGGCGCTTCTGCCAGTCCATGTCATCGGGTCGGCGAGCGGAGGTGGCGATGTAGGTGACCGTTGAGGACTGGCTGAGGAGATGCTCAGCCCAGCGACTCTTGCCTCCACGACTCGGACCGTTCACCAGGATGAGCTGGCCGGAAGTGGGATCAACCTCCTCCATTCATTCCCTTGAGTGTCGCCACCGAGGATGGAGAGACCCGGTTGAGATAGCGGAAAATCCAGTATTTGAAAATCGTCGCCAGGATCACGGGGAACGTGGCGATGAACAACATGATGAAGTTCTCCTGGGCGGGGAGACCGAAGTGATGGGCGATGCCTTCGAGCAGAACGGTCCAGCCCTCCGGACTGTGATAACCCACGAAGATGTCTGTGAACAAAATGATCGCAAAGGCCTTGGCTGAATCACTCAGGCCATAAATGGCATCGTCCAGAAAGCCTCGAAGCACCCTCAGCTCATTTCGACTGAACAGGCAGAGACTGACAAATGCCGCCAGTCCGACGAGATCCGAAAGAACATTCTGTATCGCCCGAACGCTCTCCTGATCAGCATCCTTCTTGAGTTCAGACGCTCGGCTCGCGAGCATCTGCATCAGGACATCGGATGACGGAGGGGGTTCACCTTTGAGCAGTGCCTCGAACTCAACTTCCTCCTTGTAGATCCGCAATTTTTCGACGGCATTTTCTTCCAGTTGAGGCTTGGGGTAATTCAGAAAGGAAAGATTCGGGGAAAATCTCTCAATGGCTGGAGCGATCAGATAAGTGCCGGAAACCTGCTGAATCAGCAGGGGCACCAGCACCAGCAACAGCAGAATTCTTAAGGAGACAAGGGTTGAGTTCCGACGCCGTCGGAAACCGGCAACCACCGATTCCTCTGATGAGGGGTCCAACTGGCGTCGAACTGAATCGAAGACCCCCAGCAACGAGCGGGGAAGAGGGTCCGGTGGAGCGGACTGACGGCCCACACCGGATGAGCGACGCGACGCGTAACGGGAGACGACAACCTCGATCAGCTGAAGCTGGCGCAGCTCCTGCATATCGAGCTGCGACCGGTTGGCCTTCAGGATCTCGAGGGTGCTGCGGCAGATCTCCAGTGCAGTCCGAAATTTGCGCAGGATCGTGGCCTGCACCGATCGCGGAACTGAAAGCTCCAGCTCAGGCCTGACGCAACGATCTCCGTAGTACTCAAGTTCCAGACTCTGGATCAACAGCGCCGCTTCATATCCCCGTTCAAGATCACTGGAAACGTCCCCCGCCTGGTTGCGGGAAAAAAGACCGATCCAGTTGCGGGGTGCCATGGGGAAGAGGGATCAGCTGGAGAAAACCCACCAGGTCAGCATGGGGATGATGGTCCCGAGCACCAACAGAACAATCACCCAGGTGGTGGCGTTGCTTTCCTCGGTTTCAGCCTGAGTTGGCACGTTGGTCGGCAGGGCTGTGCGAATGATTTCCCCTGGCGGACCGGGATCCTCTCCTCCCCCAAGAACAACAGCCAAACGGTTGATTCCGTCGAGTGAAGCCTGGCGGTAGCGATCACCCTCACGCAGGGGAATGCTCATGGTGGTGCGAGCCGTGCTCTTCACCAGCGCCGGTGGGAGCTGCGTTTGCAGACTCTCATCCGTCACGATCGCCGCACGTTTGTTCTGCGTTTCAAGCAACAGCAACAGCAACGGTTCCTGGCCTGAGCCTGACCAGTTTTCAATCAACTGCTCGCCGAAGGAATCCAGGCTGAAGCCGTAATCCAGACGACGCAAGGTGATCACCCTGGCATCAACCCGATCCTCGATGAGGCCGTCCAACCTGGCTTCCAGCTCAGAGCGGCTGGCACGACTGAAAACATCGGCATCATCCAGAACCCGCTCATCCGGACGTGTCGAACCGAGTTCAGCGGGAGAGACGGCAATCGCAGCAGGGGCGGCAACGACAAGCAAGAGCAGAGCAACAGCAATCACTCCGGCCCAGCGGCGCAGTGAAAACATCAAGTTCAAGCAGGTAGACACAACATGAAAGCAGTCTGCCTTCAGTCGTCGAGGCTGTCGCGGTTGAGCGCCTCGATGGCGGCGACGATTGTTGCGGCTTCACCATCAGGCAGATTCACGCGATGGGCGAGTGAATCAAGAAAGCTGGCTTCCTCCGAGGTGACGGTTCGATCAGCGTGCACAAGGTGGGACGCCACCGCCAGCGCAGACTGACGCTGGGACATGTTCAGCTGTGGAAGAGCTGAATCGACAAGACCCATGACGCCCTGATCACGGAGGTTGTGCAGAAGGGTGTCGAACAGATCACCCATCGCCGCCTCCGAACGATCGCGATAGAGCGAGCGATATTCCAGCTGGCGGCGTAATGCGTGAGCTTCATCTCTTCCGAGAGAGCCGTCACAGGCCACAGCTGCCAGAGCCACTGCAGCGAATGCTTCTGCGCTGGTCATTGGAACGATGAAGCTGTCCACATTTGAGCAGGATGGAACGGTTCTGCCAGCCCTCTGTACCGGATGCCAACACCAGCACGCGTTGTTCTTGCCTGGGGCGTTGTGCTGCTGGTGCTGACTCTGATCAACGCGCGTCTGGCGGAAGCGGTCACTCCGGAACTGCAGCGTGCAGAGGTGCTTTCCGGGATGACAGCGGTCGGGCTGATGCTTGTGGCAGTGCTGTGGACCCGCGCTGATCCCTCCAAGGCACCCCGTCGCGATCTTCAGGGAGATCAGGGTCTTGTGCTGGATTCAGATCTCGACGAGTCCACACGCGATGAACTCGGCTGGGGGAGCCACATGTTGCTCACGGCGTCACCGGCAGCAACGGTTCTGGTCTACTGGGATCAACGCGTCCTGCTGCGGCGAGGACTGGTGCGTGATGCGGACTTTCAACCCGGAGCGATCTGCCAGCGAGCCATGGATCGCAACACAACGATCAGCCTGGTCAACACCAACCTGTTTCCCGGGCGCCACGAATTCGATCCACTGATTGAGAATCTGCCCGCCGTGCTGATCTGTCCGATCGGTCATCGCGGGGTGGTTGTGCTGGGAGGTTGGTCCGAGCGCTGTTTCAGCCGATCCGATGAACAGTGGCTGAAGGGTTGGACCGAACGGCTCAGAACGTCACTTGAGTGTCAGGAGCCCCGGAGTCCTCGCTGACAGATGAAGGTGGAAGACGGAACTGTGAACGAACCCGTTCGTCGGTTGAATTGAACTGAAGGCGGTCGTCATCACCCACGCGTCCCTTGAGACGTTGAGCATCGCTTTCAGCGATGATTTCCTGGGACTCCCAGTTCCAGCTGCAACGCTGAGCCTGCAGCTGTTCTCCGGGCTGATCCAGTCGACAGGCCGAGAGCACCACAAGGGTTGAGCTCTGCTCATCCATCAAAAAGCCGGTTCCACGCATCCGCATCTCTTTGCGGCGACCTTCAACCGGTCCGGCCGAACGGAACTGACGATCCACATAGTTCCAACGCGTCGTCTGCGCGGAAACGGTGCCGCGGTCGCCCCCAAGATTGAGGCTCACGGGCTTGATCAGATCAAGAAATTGCTCAGCCGTGTCACCCTCCAGGGAGGACGCCTTCAGCACACTGTCGTCGTTTCGCCGCGCGGTAACCGGTCCGGAAACCTTCAGACGGCCTGATTGAAGATTCCACGATCCGGAACCACCCAGGATTTCCGTATCGGAATCCGTCTCGTCAGAGCGTTCCTCTGACCAGTGGAGCAATCGTGTGGGGCCATCCAGCCGGAGCTGATCCCGATCCTGCAACAACACAAACCGTTCAGCACTGAGCTTCGAGCGGGAATCAACGGCTGTGGGCGTTCGGTCGATGACGAGGTTGGAATCGTCCGGTGTCCAGACAAGACGATCTCCTTCGATCAGCAGGCGCTGGCCTTTGAGCTGTTGCAGCTGGACGCCGCCTTCCAGAACGATCCGATCACCGTCATTGACGACGGTGGCCTGCCGGGCGGAGATTCGGAGATAAGGCTGGTCATCTCTGTACACCACGCCCGATGGGCGTTGGGCCTGAACCGTGCGGCTTTCGAGGTCGTAGCGAGCCTCAGGGCTGGTCAGATCCCAGTCTCGACTTCCGTCGTCCCGACGTTGATTGAGGTTGAGGGAGCGAAGAACAAAAGGTGGTGCAACCTCATCGGACTGATCCGGCGTGGACACACAACCGGTCAGCAATCCGGTCACCGTCAGCGGGATCAGCAGGGCTGATCGAACGGAGCGATGCATGGATTAGAGCTCTCCCTCCAGTTCAAGTCGTTGCATCACAGGAGTCGGCGGGGGCAACGGTGCGCCGCTGACCAACCCACCCCAGCGCAGCTCCTCCAACCAGGCTTCGTCGTTCAGGGCATGGCCGAGCTGAGCCAGGATCCGATCGCTCAAGTCGGGCAGCAACGGAGCCAGCAGCAAACCAACGATGCGGGTGGATTCCAGAACGGCGTAAAGATCATTGCCAACCTCCACCTCCTGTCCAGGTTGCTTCATCCGACTCCAGGGGGCCGTGTCGTTGAGATAACCATTGGCGCTGATCGCCAGTTGAAGAATCGCTTCCGATGCGGTCTTGAAACCCAGCCCCTTCATGCTGTCAACAACGCTTTGCACCGTGGTGGCTGCCGCTGATGCAAGCGGATGCTCCAGTTCGGCTGCGGCGGTATGGGGTGGCACGCCCTCTGCAAACCATTTACGGGCCATGGATGAGGTCCGATTCAACAGATTGCCGATGGTGTTGGCCAGATCATTGTTCACCAGATCAATGAAACGTTGCTGCTGAAAATCACCGTCATCACCGAACTGAATATCCCGCAGCAGATACCAGCGCACCGCATCGGTTCCACAGCGCTCCAGCAGCATCTCCGGATCGAGAACATTGCCGAGAGACTTCCCCATTTTCTGGCCTTCCCTTGTCAGGAACCCATGGCCGAACACCTGATCGGGCACGGGCAAGCCGGCCGACATCAACATCGCAGGCCAGTACACAGCATGAAAGCGGAGGATGTCCTTGCCGATCACGTGGATCGACGCCGGCCAGCCGCAGCTGTTCAGTCGCTCCAGATCTGGTGTGCCGCCGTCGTCCAGCAGAGCGGTGAGGTAGCCGAGAAGCGCATCGAACCACACATAAAACGTGTGACCTTCATGATCCGGAACCGGCAATCCCCAGGAAACATTGACCCTGGAAATTGAAAAGTCCCGCAGTCCCTGGGCCACAAAGTTGCGGACCTCCTGCCGACGGCTGGAGGGCTGGATGAAATCCTCACGATTCACGAGGGCTTCGATTTCGGACTGATATCGCGACAGCCGGAAGAAGAGATTTTCCTCATCCCTCCACTCCAGTTGCTTGCGATGGATCGTGCATTCGGGTTTCACCGCATCGGAGGGATCGTCCTTGAATTCCTCGCAACCGACGCAATACCAACCGGTCTGACGACCACTCACCACATCGCCGGAGGCTTTCACACGGGCATAAAACTGCTCCACGAGCTGCAGATGGCGTGGATCGGTGGTGCGTACAAACCGGTCCAGACTGATCCCCCAGCGGGTCCAGAGCTCCCGGTACGTGTCACTGATCGCATCGCAGTGATCCTGCGGGCTTTGGTCCTTGGCTTCAGCCGTGCGCTGAATCTTCTGACCGTGCTCGTCCACTCCGGTGACGAACGTGACGGCTTGTCCCGTCAGGCGCTGAAACCGTGCCAGAGCATCACAGGCGATGGTCGTGTAAGTGCTGCCGAGATGAGGTCGGTCGTTGACGTAATAAAGCGGCGTCGTGAGGGTGTAAGGCATCTTGGTGTTCGGATCTCTGCCGCACGACGCGACGCCGGATCCTAACGACAGTCCCATTCGCCACCAGTGATCAAGATCCCTCCTCTCACCACCGCACGATGAGCTGGGACGTGGTGGTCTGGGGTGGAGGGACCGGTGGTGCAGCCGCTGCGGTGCAGGCCGCACGCAAAGGAGCCCGAACACTGTTGCTGACTCCCGGGCCATGGTTGGGGGGGATGCTCAGTGCCGCCGGAGTCTGCGCTCCCGATGGCCATGAACTCAGCTGCTGGCAGACCGGGCTGTGGGGACAGTTCATCCGGACTCTTGCCGATGAATCCCCCGAGGGCCTTGATCACAACTGGGTGAGTTGCTTCGGTTTCCGACCGGAACAGGCGGAGCAGCTACTGCAGCGATGGGTGATGCAACTGCCATCTCTGGAGTGGCGAAGCGGTTGTGAACTGCTGGATCTGCAGCGCAGAGGTGACCGCATTCAGTCGATTCATGTGGGCTGCCAGGGATCAACCCAGACGATTCACGGAACGCAGTGGATCGATGGAAGCGACCTCGGCGATCTGATCGCGATGGCCGATGCCCCCTATCGCTGGGGATGGGAAGCGCAGGAGACCTGGAACGAACCCAGCGCTCCGGACCGGAAACGACTCGATCAGGACGCTTTTTTCACAGAGCAACCGGTCCAGTCGCCCACATGGGTGGTGATGGGACAGCTCAGTGGGGAGTGCCCGGCTCAGTCGTCCCAGACACCGGCACCGCCCTTCGAACGAAGCCTGGAACGCTTCGGGTTGCGGACAACGCTCACCTACGGACGGTTGCCGGGTGGTCTGGTGATGCTCAACTGGCCTTTGAACGGCAATGACTGGCACCGAGGCCTGCAGCGCTCCATTTCCTCGGATCCTGTTCAGAGAGAGCTGCTTGCCGGAGAGATGCAACGGCACAGCTGCAGCTTTCTGGAGGAACTGGCGCGTCTCAGTTGCGGCGGGCTGTCCAGGGGTGAAGCCTTTCCTTCAGACAATCCACACCTGGCCCTGATGCCCTACTGGCGAGAAGGTCGTCGGCTGAAGGGACAAGTCACCGTCACCGAACGGGATCTGCTGCCAGTGGGAGACGGAGCCCTTCGCGCCTCACTCAGTGCCGACAGCATTGCTGTTGGCACCTACGCCAACGATCATCACTACCCCGGCGAAGACTGGCCTCTGGCTCCCAAGAGCTGCCGGTGGGGCGGCCGTTGGACCGGAACACCGTTCTGCATCCCCTACGGAGCGCTGCTCAGCGACAGCCTCTGCAATCTGTTGGCAGCTGAGAAATGCTTCAGCGTGAGCCATATGGCCAACGGTGCCACGCGGCTTCAGCCGCTGATCCTGAACATCGGGCAGGCGGCCGGTCTGGCCGCAGCCCTGGCCTCGCAGCTGGAGACCGACCCATGGGACCTCCACGCTGAAATCATTCAGCGGGAACTGATCAACGATTCAGTGGCGCCTGCGGCGGTTATGCCCCTGTGGGACTGGCCGGGATGGCATCCCCACTGGCGTGATGCACAGATGCAAGCACTGATGCATCCCGATGAGGTTGATTGGCAGGGACAACTGGAGCAGCCGGGTCGGAACGGTTTGAAGCTGCCACGAGCCGATCAAACCCCGCTTGAGTCAGGGGCTGTCGAAATCTGCGGTCGTCTGCAAAAAACCGATGATCAGAGCTATGGACTCAAAACAGAGCAGGGCAGTCTCAGCCTGATCACACTGGAACCCGGTGTTGAGCGCAAACTGGGCGAACTGCCCCACAAGAGCTTTGTGCGACTGATCGCCGTGGAAAATCCATGGGGAGGCTGGTGGAGGATTCTCCGGATCCTGGATCAGCCGAACTGAAGCTGCAGTTCACCCCGATCAGGGTCCACATGGGTCACTGTCATGGACAAATGCTGGCCGGGGGAGGGTTCCGTTCCCTCGGCGACACCCACGAGATCCATCGCCAGATCAGGAACATGAACGAGAGCGAGACGATCCTGGGGCCTCAGCCAGCGCAGGAAGACAACCGTCCAGGTCTGCTCTCGATGACGGGCCAGCCAGACCTGCTGCCAATGCCGCTGATCTTCCCGGGCGATCTGCACGGATTGACGCAGGGGATCATCAAGGTCCTCAATCAGTTCTCCCAGCCGTTCCTCCGGAAGCACCGCTGATCCATCCAGCTGAGCAAGGATCTGTCGATGGGCCACGAGATCGGCGTAACGGCGGATCGGAGATGTGGCCTGCACATAGGCCGGAAGACCGAGGCTGAAGTGAGGCATCGGACGTGTGCCCTGCACACCGCGACTTAAGCAGCGTTTGATGGCTGCATCCTGGGCAGGACCTTCTGGTATCTGCTCCAGTTCCTCTGCGGTCGGCAGCGTTGCCGAGGGCTGACTGCGAAACGGCAGGGCCAGGTCACACTCCTGAGCAAAGTCCGCCACCACCGAACCCATCAGCAACATCGCTTCGCTGACGAGGAGCCGTGCTGCTGAGGGTTCGATCACCTGAACCTCCAGCTCACCCTCACGCAGGCGGAACCTCCCCTCGGGTCGATCGAACAGCACCGCACCCCTGGATCGACGCCAGCGATGACGTCGGTTCATCAGCTGAGCCAGATCAGCAAGGGATTCATCCCCTGGAGGAGCCAGTTCGATCAGGTCATCACCATCGGCGTAGGTCAGGCCGTAGCGAGGTCGGATCCAGCTGCGAACAATCCGCTGAGCGGCAACCCCACCGTGCTCATCCAGCTGAACAGCCACACTCAACGCCGCAGTCCTCTGGCCAGCGCGCAGACTCAGCGGCCCCGCCGCCAGGTTCAGGGGGAGCATCGGTATGACGCCATCAGCCAGGTACAGGCTTGTGGCGCGTCGTCTGGCTTCAAGATCCAGAGGTGATCCCGGATCGATCAGACGGGATGGATCGGCGATATGAATCCAGATCCAGCAGCCGTCATCGCGCTGTTCACAGGACAGAGCATCATCGATTTCCCTCGTCCCGGAATCATCGAGGCTGTAGGTGGCCAAACCGGTGAGATCCAGTCGCCGCTGGTCTCCAGGACGTTCCGAGTCAGCCAGGGCAACAAGCCGTTCCGCTTCCTGTTCCAGGTTCGATGCAAAGGTCCGGGACCAGGGGCTGTTTCCAAGACTCAGCGGTTGATCGGGATCGAGCAGGCCACGGACCACAAGCCACTGCCGAAGATCGGCGGCATCGCTCCCGATCTGCAGTGAAGCCGACCACTGCTTCCGATCCGAATCCTCGCCGACTCCAGAGGGATTGGTGCGCAACAGGTTGAGCCAGTGCTCAATCAGCACCCCCCACTGCGGATCGAGTGCTTTCTTTTCATCGTCCGACAGGGGACGCTGAATTCGCATCAGTTCAAGCTGACGTTGCTGATGCTCTGCAACCTGACGTTCAGAGCGGCGCTGCTGGCGTAAACGGATCCGCTCATCAGCGGTCAGCGGCTGGACAAGACGATCTCGCCGCCAGCGAAACAGCGACTGAGGTTCCTGCAACCAGGTCCAAACAGCTGCAATCACCGGCAGTGAAACCGGGTCCTGCAGCAGCTCGCAGAACTCCACAAGGCTCAGTTTCGAACTTCCTTCGGGTCCCTCATCAGCCAGAAGCTGCCAGGCCTCGATCAGGCTTCGCGATGTCGGAGCGCAATCCTGAACCTGATCCGGTGCGGGCAGAGGTTGAGACGACAGTTCTCCGGACTGATCCACAGGGATCAGATCCCGCAGGGGTAAATCCTGATCACGCCGTTGCCCCCCAAAGGAAACGACCGCCTTGCTGCCCTTGATGGACAGAAGACGGCCGATGAGTGGAGACCCTTTGAGAACGACCGCAATGGTGTCCCCTGAATGAAAAGACTGGCTCAACGCTGCGGAATCAACCCTCGGGATTGACGAAGGGCAGCAGAGCAACAATCCGAGCACGCTTCACCGCATTGGTGAG
>CAJWZW010000018.1 GCA_913050565.1 uncultured Synechococcus sp. | reverse complement strand
TTGTAGTCTTTTGATGAAAAGGCCTAAGGAACTCATTCGAGTTCCCATGTTGAATGCCGCTTCGTTCTCAGGGAGCTTTGCAGGCGTCGAGCGCTGAACTGTTTGATCAGCGACTGGGTCTTTGGTGTCTGACAGGACGCCCGCCACGGCGCATGGATTCCCACATGCCTTTTTCAAGTGCTGTGAGGCGGGGCGCTTTTTCTTTCAGGGCGGCATGAGCACGGGCCTTGGCGGCGGCGATGATTCTGTCTGTCTTATCTCCAGATTCAAAAGCCAAAACAATGCAGCAAACAAATCCAAAGGTATTGATGGCCTGTGCCTGGTTTTTGCAATTAAAGAAAGAACGCATAACAGCTGTCGCCAGAACTTCTGTCGGGTGTCTCCTGAAGAGAGGCGTCACTCAACTCTGTGAGGTGTTGCCCTCAAGCGCGTGGACGGTTGTGAATTCGTCCCTCGGCGGCGTATGTTGAGACGCCTCAAAGGATCAGGGAATGCAATCCGGACCATCCTGTCCTTTGCGCCTGGGAACGTTTGATAGCCCGGACTATTGGACCGATTCAGCTTTGATGTCTGCGGTCAGGCCGCTCACTGCCGAAGAGTCTCATCGGATGACCTACGGCTCGACGGTTTCAGCTGATGAGTTGCGTCGCCGGACGATCGGCGGTTAGTCATCGATTTGTTGATGCAGTGGTGACGCTCTGCCCGTTCTGTTGAGGTGGTCGCTCTTCCCCTGGTGAAGCTGCCCGTCAGTGTGTGACGGTTCGACGGTCTCTTTTTAGGTATCTGAAGTAGCTGCGCGGTTGCTCCGGAGTAACTCTCGGGTTACTTTGAGGACCATCAGTGGTTCGGGGCATGGTCAAGACTGCCACCCGTGAAAATCAGGTGAAGTTGACGGTGTCGGTGCCGCCGAGCCTGCATGTGCTTCTGCGGAGCTGGGCTCTGAGTGAAGGCAGGGAGCTGACCAGCGTCGTCTTGCAGTGCGTGGAACTTTCGGTCCGACAGTTGAAGAGCAATGGTTCGATCCCTGCCGCAGCAGTTCGCTCCTATGAGAGAGCCTGCGAGGAACGACTGGCTCTGGGGGGCTCCTGATCGTGAATTTTGATCAGATCGAGAAAGCTCTTCAAGCTCCCACCATGGAGGCGGTGATCGCTTTAAGCGAAAGGGTTCAAACCCTCGAGGCCCATCCCGAGGGCATGGTTTTCACGGTGATGCGTGACGTCGACAACACCCTTGCCGTTGATTACAGCGACAACCTTGATCAAGACCTGAACAGCTACTCAGAGCGTGGTTTTCGCGTCGTGGCTTATCGACGTGGCACTCGCAGAGAGCAGAGGCTCCTCTTGCTCACGTTGAAGGAAATTGGCTTGAACAGCAGTTATGGACCTCGATATTTTGAAGCTGTTCCAACCGTGATCAGTCATCTGCGCCAACTTGGCTGGCCCATGGGCAACCTCCTGGTTGATCGTCCCGGGAAGAAACATGCAGGGAACAGGGTCGACGATGGGTTCCATTGATGGTCGACCACTGATCACTCAACCCAGGACAAGTCCGCTTCGACGCGCGTTGTGAACCATCTCCTCAACAAGATCGGGGTCTGCCGATGGTTGAAGGTTCTGTTCCACAGCCCGATAGTGATCCGCCACAGCCCACGCTTTTGTTGAGTCTTCTCCGATCCGACGCGGAATCAGATGCAGATGCAGGTGCTGAGCACCTTCTCCGAAAGCGATGGCATAAACCCGATCGCAGCTGGTGAGCTGTCGAACCAGGCGACTGGCCTGCTGAACGGCGATGCCCCATCCATTGGCTTCATCGGTTGTGAAATCGATGGGACCAGCACAGTGGCGCAGTGTGTCGAGCAGGACCCAACCGGGCAGTGGTGCTGGATTCGGGTGATGTCTCAACACCCATAGATCACTGCGTTGAATCTCGAAGCGATCCCGCATCACCCGATCCTGATGCAGGACACAGATCGGGCATGGCGACGTCATTGCATTTCAGCGTCGAGCAGCCCCACGCCCATTTCCAATCAAGCCAAGGTCAATGATCAGTCCGATGGCCACCACCAGAATCCCACTGAAAGAGGACAGTCCGCCGAAGGAATCCGCCGCCCAGCAGTAACCGAGAGTGGTTGTGGGCAGCATCACGAGACCCAGCACCGGCAGGATCGGATTCGGAACAGCGAAGGCTGCGAAGGGTTGCAGCACAAAGGCGCTGTTGAACAACCACATCAACAACAGGATCAAACGTGGTGCCAACAGGCCAAGAGCGGCAAACAGACACATCGGCTGGCTCGGATCACGCAACAACCAAGTGTTAGCCCAACCTGCGGCAACAGCACACTTCAACGGCAGGGCACATCAAACCGGAGACAATCCCATGGGAATGGCAACCAAGCATCGCTTGTGGGTAGTCATGGGCAGCGAAAGCGATGCCTGATGTTCACTCCCGAGAAGCGGCTTCACCTCCAGGGAATTCTCAGGAGGCTCGCAACGGGGCAGAACGTGACGCTTGAGGAGCGAATCAATCTCCAGCGCCACGCTGACCGGGATCCAACCGTGGCAGCCTGGCTTCGGCGAGCACGGCGACGTCAGCAGCACCGTCAGCTGACAACCGGGCAGGGCGTTGATGCGCTCCTGGATCAACTGGATCTCAACGATCGGGACCCGGACAGCAGTTTTGATCCGGACCAGGATGACCTCGGGGACTGGTTCAGCGGGGCGCCATCCTGGCTTCGGCGCAGCTGAAGTTCAGACTTCCAGAGCGCAGTTCACCGCCAACTCGAAGGGCACGGCGGTGTTGGACAGCCGAAGCAGGCTGCAGGAGAGCTCAGCGAGGTCGGCGGGTTGCGTCATCTCTTCAGCTGGCACCTTGCTGACTCCCGAGGCCATGTCCGTTGCCACCCAGCTGGGGCAGATCGCTGTGACCCGGATTCCGTCGTCCCATCCTTCATTGCGCATCGCCTGGCAGAGGGCCATCAAGCCGAATTTGCTGACCGGATAGCCGGCCATGCGCCCCTTCACCCGCTTGCCACTCATGGAGACAAGCACCTGTATGCGCCCCTCCCCACTCTGTTTCAGCAAGGGCCACGCAGCCCGAGTCAGTCGCCAGGGTCCCATCAGGTTGATCTTCCAGAGTTCCTCCAGCTCTGGTTCAGCTCCATCGTCAAACAGGAGCGGTGTGCGGTGCAAACAACCCGCACAGTGGATGAGGCCGTCAAAACCGCCCCACCTCTGCTCTGTTTTCATCACCAATTCATCGGCTGCTGCGGGATCGCCCGCTTCATACGGCACCCGAAGCACGTCCGGATGATCGAGAGGAGTGCCGACGAGCCGGTCCGGCTGTCTGAGACCAAGGCTGAGACGGTGTCCCTCGCGCAACAGTCGCTCGGCGATGGCGCGACCGATCCCTCGGCTGGCCCCCGTGATCAGGATGGTGCGTCGCATCGGTTCTGCTTCAGAAGATCCTGCAACAACAGCTCAGCGTCGCTGTGATGTCGCAGCAGCTGTCGATGTTGCGGGCTCAGGAACCCTTTGTCGACCGAGGCGTCCAGAAACTGCAGCAGAGGATCAAAGAAACCCGCCACATTCATCAGGCCAATGGGTTTTTCATGCAGCCCGAGCTGCAGCCAGGTGAGAGCTTCGAACAACTCTTCAAGGGTTCCGAAACCGCCGGGCAGTGCCACCATCCCATCGGCCAGTTCGCTCATGCGTGCTTTGCGCTGATGCATCGAGTCCACCAACTCGAGCTGTGAAAGCTGTGGATGCACGATCTCCTTTTCAAGCAATGCCCGAGGCATCACCCCGATCACCTCGCCGCCCAGCTTCAGAACGGTGTCAGCGACAACTCCCATCAGTCCGATCTGGGCTGCGCCATAAACCAGGCCGACACCATGCCGGACAAGGGTCTCACCCAAAACTTCAGCAGCTGAGGCAAAGGCTGAATCGTGACCGCTGCGGGATCCGCAGTACACCGCCAGACGTTGCATTGCCCCTCCGACCAATTTCCAGCATTCTCATCGGCATAGTTCCGCTGGAGGGCCCATGCCCAAGGCCAAGTTGAGTCTCAGCCTGATCAGCAAGCAACCCATTCTCGATCCGGCGCTCGGACTGAATGAACCGTCCGGGCTGACGCTCAACCATGACGGCACGGCTCTCTACACCGTGAGCGATGACACAAAAGCCATCTTCCGGCTTGATCTGAAGGGTCGCGTGGTGGTCGAAGAGTCCTTCTTCACCGGGGTTGATGATCTAGAAGGCATTGCCATCAGTGGCGACGGACTGCAGTTGTTCGCCGTTCAGGAGGACACCAACAGTGTGATCAGCTTTGATCTGGCGACTCGCGCCGAGATCAGCCGACAGCCGTTGATGGACATGGAGAACTACAGCAGCATTGCGGATCATTTCCCAGCGAAGCCGGATAACAAAGGTCTTGAGGGAATCACTGTGAACACCCGCACCGGCAACATCGTTGTGGTGAAGGAAAGTCGTCCGGGTCTGTTGATTGAGATCGATCTTCCGCGGGGCAGGATTCTCGACGCCAGGTTGCTGAAGGAGACCAACGGGTTCAACCATCCCGATCTCGCGATCGACAAGCTGGATTTCTCCGGCCTCAGTTACGACAGCAGTCGTGACACGTTCTGGATCACCAGTGACAAAGGCCAGTGCCTGTTTCACTACGACTGGAAAAAGAATGGTGTGATTCAGAGACTGGACCTGAATCGCAAGGCGGACAAGTCATCCGCCAAAGTTCGAAAATCCGAAGGAGTGGCGATTGACCCCGCAAAGCAGATGCTTTACGTGGTGAGTGAACGGGATGGAGATCTCTACACCTACCGAATCAATTCCCATGGCTGAGGGGCATCATCTTCTGCTCACCGGCGCCAGCAGTGGCATCGGACGAAACGCAGCGCGACGTCTTGAACAAGCCGGTCATCGGCTCACATTGATCTGCCGAAGTCAGGAACGTGCTCAGGAGGCTCTGGGCTGGGTCGGCCCTCAGACGACTGTGCTGCTGGCGGATCTTTCCGATCTGACGTCGGTTGATCGGGTGTGCGGCACCCTTCTGGATCGACACGAGCCCCTCGATGGCCTCGTGCTCAATGCCGGATTGCAATACGCCGGATACAAAGAGCCTCGCTGCAATCCTCAGGGATTTGAACTCACGTTTGCGGTGAATCATCTCGCGCATCAACTGATGTTGATGCGCCTGCTGCCACTGCTGCTGCAATCCACCAGCCCCCGTCTGGTGATCACGGCGTCGGAGGTTCACAACCCGGAAAGCGGTGGCGGCCGGGTCGGGCGTCCCGCCGGCCTCGGAGATCTCAAAGGCCTGTCCAGCATCCCTCCGGCACCGATGGTGGACGGCGACAGTCGCTTTGATGCCGACAAGGCTTACAAAGACAGCAAGCTCTGCAACATGCTGATGGGACTCCATGCAGCCAACCTGCATCCGGAGCTGCCAGTCATCTGCTGGAGCCCTGGTCTTGTGATCCCGCGATCATCAGACGGCTTCTTCAGGGAAAGCCGCCGAGCCAACCCGGTCGGTCAGGCCCTTTTCGGTTTTGTGGCCCGGGATCTGTTCCGCATCACCGAGTCCGTGGACAATGCAGGTGAACTTCTTGTGCAGCTGGTGACGGAGAGGGGCGGCAGCGGCTTCAGCTACTGGTGCAACACGCTGCTGGGGCCAGGTCGACACAGCTTTGAACGCATGGATCCATCCGAGGAAGCCAGCGACGCTGCCAAGGCCGAGAGGCTGTGGACACTGAGCCGGGAGCGGATCCATTCGGTGCTCAGCGTTTGAGATCCGGATTCAGTTCGAAGTGGTAAACCCGGTTCGGAACAATGCTGATGTTGAAGTCGACGTCGTCGAGCCCCAGCTCCCCTGAACGCTTCAGCAGGTTTCGCTGCATGGCTCTGATGGCACCTTCATCCAGCAGATCTTCCGGAGCATTCAGAACCAGATCGACGTTGGCGATGTTGTCATTCACGCGAACACTGCTGTAAAGGATGCGGACGCGACTCCACAATTTCGGGTTTTTCTGAGCCACCTGCAGCCGCTTGATCTGCCCCGCCTTGATCTTTCCGAATTCAGCCTCCAGATACTGACGAACACTGAAATCATGCAGCGATGATCCCAGTGGGATGCAGATCAGGCCCAGCAAACCCAGCCACACGAGCAGATTGCGCCAGCAACGGCCTACGGATCCGTAACGCTGAACCAGGAACACCACCAGACTTGCCACAGCGATGCCTGTGAGGTTCGCCAGGAACAGCAGAAAGGATCCCTCCGCGATCTGATTGCTCAAACCTGCAATGGTGCCGCGACCAAACACAGCGGTCACGTCTGAGCCAAGCGTCAGCCCGATACCACTCACGCAGAGAGGCGGTACGAGGGCAACGGCGATGGCCACACCCGCGATGGAGCTGGACAGGCGCTCCCGGGTCATCGAAAACGAGCCGGCCACCGCTGCTGCAACAGCGATTCCCAGATCAATCAGGTTCGGCGACGTCCGGCCGATGATTTCCGACTGCACGTTGCTGATGCCAAGGATCAGGCTGAGCAAGGCAGCCGTTCCGACCACTGCCACCACACCGAAGGTCACCGTGACTGCCGATCGTCGAATCAGCTTGCCGTCGCTCACCGCAAGACCGAAGGCAAGGCTGAGGATCGGGTCCATCAAAGGGGCGACGATCATGGCGCCGATCACAACAGCCGTGCTGTTGGAGATCAGGCCCAGGGTTGCAATCACCGCAGAGCTGATGAGCAGCACGAAAAAGCCGAGGGACGGCTTTGAGGACGCAATGCGTTTCTCGTAAAGCTCAACCCGAGGAACCTTTGTTTCCAGGTTCACAGCCCAGTGGCCGGAAAACGTCTCGAGGAAATGGAGAAGCGGTTTGCTCATCACCACGACATGCTGAGCCAATTCTGACCGCTCAATTCATGACGGGGCATCTCGCGGCCCTTGGAGCAGCACTGGCATGGACTCTTGCCAGTGGGCTCTGGCGCTCCCTGTCGAGCCGAGGATCAGCTCTGGCTCTGAATGCTGCGAAAAATGGCATCGCCTGCCTGATTTTTCTGCCGGTGTTGGTGAGCCTGCCCTGGCAGGACAACCGGTCTGCAGTCGGGTTGCTCCTTCTCAGCGGTGTTGTGGGGATTGCAGCGGGTGACAGCTTTTATCTGGCAGCTTTACGCCGGCTGGGTACCCGACGAACGCTCACGGTGGAAGCGCTTGGTCCAGTGCTGGCAACCCTTGGCAGCGTGGTGCTGATGGGTGAGAGTCTTGAAGGATCCGCCTGGATCGGCGCGGCCATGGTCACCGCCGCCGTCGTGTTGGTGGCCGGACCATCGGATGCCATCAGCCGTGATGGGGCTGGATTGGCCCTGGCTTTTCTGGCTGTTATCAGCGGATTGGCGGGTGCCTTTCTGGCCAGAGAGGTGTTGATCAGCAGCACGTTGACACCTCTCCAAACGGCATCGGTACGCCTGTGCGGAGGCTGGGCTGGACTGCTGCCCCTGTTGCGATGGAAGGGTGAAGCCATGCGGCACTGGATCAGCCCCTTCGGTGTCCGCATGGTTCTTGCAACGGTTTTGGGCACCAATCTCGGCATCGCTTTGCAGCAGTTCGTGTTTCAACAGATGCCCGTTGGGCCCGGTGTCACCCTGATGGGAACGGCGCCGGTGATGGCTCTCGTGATCGGCCGCTTTGAGGGTGATCCGATCCAACCCCGTGGCATCGCTGCAGCTTTGCTGGCTGTTTCGGGTGTTGCCTTGACCAGTACAACAGCTCTTTGAAGACAGGAACCAACGGAGATTTCAGCATCCGAATACCCATCCGGTGATGCCTGGATCGTTGTTCAGTGATGGAAGACTGATTCAGAGAATCAAACCCAATGTTGGTGGTCTCCCTGATTGATGCTTTTCATCGGTCGCCGTTCAGAGAGACGCTCAGTGTTTGAGAGCAATCGCTCTCTCCCCTGTGTCGATACAAGGATTCAGATCGTTATGCCAATTTCCTACAGGAGAGTGTGCTGAGATCAGGACTCACTCACGCCGACTGTCTGAATGGGATAGGTTGAAAAATATGTGTGATTCTTTTGGTCTATCAGCCAAGCCAGTCTCAGTTGAAGAAAGAGATCCCTGAGTTGGTTGATTCATTGTCGCGTTTGTTGCAGGATTTCCAGAAAGAGACAGGGGCCGATGACCGTTTCGTTCATATGATTCTTGGAGGTTTGATGAACGATTATCAAATAAAGAATGAGCCGGTATCCAGGCATTTCAAATAATCAATCAATCTGATTTTTTGAGAGTTATTGTTGATTTGTTGGTCGTCAATTTGAATTCGTTGACGCAGTGAGGCGGTCGATAAAGTCAACTGGAATATTTTTGAATCAGATCATTCTTCAGATTGCTAGCTAACAGCTTTTTCATGTTTCCAATGGCTTGTTGGACTCCTTGGCGGATTTACGACGCACAAATGGAGTTTTTCCGAGATAATGGATGCAAAAAAGATCAACCTGTGCCGGCAAAAGACCGACTCGTTCAGACAGCTTCACTCGAAGTTCACTGGTTTGAATTTTTTGATCAGATTGAGGGGCTTTCCTGATTGTTAATAGGCGGGCACAATCCGCTCTGTTGTCGCTTTGGGCGCATGACACTAAGACAGTGCTTGAAAGCAAAGCAACAACAGCATGTTTTATCATTTCCAGTGAAAATGTTGATTCCTGAAATTGTAACAGGCGCAAATTCAAGGCTCAGATAAAAGTTTGCCGCAAATTGTTGTTGTCAATTATTTGATCGGAGGAGATTTGGCTTGTGGCTTTAAATTGAATAGTTGTTTGCGCTGGATAATTCAGAAAAAATGTCTTGAAGTGAATTCAATCGATACGATAAAAGAGCTTGGATTCAATGTCTAAATCTCCATTTGTATCGGGTTCGGGGCTTCCTTCGACCAGCTCAAAGGCAAAGTCCGTTTCACAGAATTCATGGACAATATCCTGGCCCGTCTTGAGATTGTGCACCACCAACAGTCTTTTCAGGCTTGACATAGAGATTGCATGCTTGCTTCATTTTCATTCTAAAAGGTATCGGCATTAAAGTTGTGTTGTCGAGACAAGCAAAGGATTGTCAAAGTGGAAGTTGTTTTTCGACCTGATGAAGCAACAGGGCAAAAAACTGAATTCCGATTCACTTTCTCTGTGTCAATGATTTTTTCTTGTTATTGAATTTTGATTCTTGAGCGATCCTGGTTGCTGGCGCGAATGGAATCAATGGATTGGTTGCGTCGTGGGACCAGTGTATTTTGTGTGGTAAATAGATGAGATTTGCTGAAATTTTATAGACGTTTTTATTGCTTTATTCAAGCTTTATTGAAGTGTGACCCATTCTCTCGATTGCGTAAATCTTGTGGCGAAAGCTGACTTTGATCTTTCTCGACTGTCTGCAGGGTGTTGCGGTTAATCGTTGTTGTTTTTCTGATCGCTTGTGTTATTGGCGGCAAGTTTGCTGTCAAGCCATCTCGAGAAGATGTAAATAGTGACGAACATTGGAGCGTAAATAAGCCACATATTGTCTAACTCATAGTTGCTGTTATTGACAAGAATTAATCCGATATAGCTTAGGACCGTGTAGATCAAAACCCTTCGCAATGCAGGAAATTTTTTAAACATTTAGCCTTTAATTCAAAATTATAATAACATATTTTTCAATTCACGGTCAATCAGTGTGCAGGATTTTTTGGATATCGCTGTTGTCCTTTTGATTGAGGCCCGTCGTCAATCACGCCTCGCAGCTTGAGCTGAATATAAGCCTGATCTTGATCAACCAAATCATGACTGACTTCCGTTTGTTATTGAATCCGTAATCCGTGTGCTTGTTGGTTGCAATAATGAAGTTTGATTGGCATTCGTCGTGACTTGAATGACTCCTGATTGCTCTGTTTCTCGAGATTTTTTGTCTCATGCTCATCACTGAGAACCGCATTGTTTCGCGCTTCAGTGTTGAGTCAGGCCTTTCATCTCCCGTCAGACCCGTCTCCCGTCATGGTCCTGATCGAAGATTCAATTGCATCAGCGGCTCCCTCCTGCAGGGCTAAAACAACGAGGTCGGCACCCGCGCCACTGGCTGGTTTCCATGCCCGCTCCGGAGCGGCTTCAAACCAGCTGTTCAGTCGTGGACCCACCATCTGGATCTGTAATGGCAATGTTTTTCCTGGTATCCAGAGTCGGCCCTTCAGCCGCAGCACCTGATGTTCGCTCACTAAACGAGTCAACAGAGATTCCAGACTGGTCCGATCAAGCTCAGCCTCGATCTGCACACTGCGACCCACAACATTCACATGGCTGTGATCGTGATGCTCGTGTGCAGCCCCGTGGTGATGGGTCTCATCGTGATGGTGATGTTCATGATGCGGCTCTTGGTTGTTGACAACAGCAGGCTGATGCTCGAGACCCAGCACAACCGAGGTGTCGACGCGTCCCTGTGCCACGGGTAACAGAGCGGTTCCCTCTCGCACCTTCTGTTTCAGTTCGACCTGGAGTGCATCCAATTGAACCGATTGGAGCTGATCTGCCCGACTGATCAACACCAGATCCGCTGATTGAAGCTGGTCGCGAAACAGTTCATCAATGGCGGTGATGTGATCCAGGCTTGGATCTTCTTCGCGCTGTCGTTCAAGAGCTTCAACGTCAGCCACCGGACTGCCTGCCGCGAGGGCCTCTCCATCCACAAGGGTGACAACACCGTTCACATGCACCTGGTTTCTGATATCCGGCCAGTCCAGGGCCTGCAGCAATGGCCGAGGCAGTGCCAGTCCACTGGTTTCAATAACAATTCCGTCCAGATCATCAGCCCGTTCGAGCAAGGTCTGCATTGTTGGCAGGAAATCGTCCTGAACGGTGCAACAGAGACAGCCGTTGTTCAGCTCCACCAGGCGACCATCCACCTCATCTTCGGGGCAGAAACCACAACTGCGGATCAGATCTCCATCGAGACCAACGCTCCCGAATTCGTTCACCATCACAGCCAGGCGTCGTCCACTGCTGGTGAGCAGATGACGCAGAACCGTGGTTTTACCAGCTCCCAGAAAACCGGTGACGACAGTGACCGGAAGGCGTTTCGGCATGGAGATCAGGATCGACAGCCCAGGCTGTCACGGGTTGAAACTCCCGTGATGGAGTTGATGCCGTCGGCCCTTGCGCACAACGCTTTCTGCTGGGGCAGGTCCATCACAGCGTTGGTGAAATCGGTCCCTTCAATCTCAGCATCTGCGAAGCGGCTCTGCATCAGCATCGCGTTGGTGAAATTTGCATTGCGCAGGTCGGCACCATCGAAACGGCTCGCGAAGCCCACCACATCCGACAGATCGGCACCACGAAGATCGGCACCCTGAAGCTGGGAGGTGTTGATCACAGCACCACGCAGATCCGTATCACTGAGGTTCACGTCCCGCAGATCCGCCTTGAGGAACTCCTTTTCCTTCAGATCCAGGCCATGCATATCGGCAGAGATTTCCTGATTGGCACGTTGTCCCCGGAGTTCAGGAGCGGTGATCGCCTCAGCGACTCCAGGCCATGCAAAAGCACAGAAAGCAACGAGGAACGCCGTGATCAGGGACACCGGGCGAAGAACAACCTGCATCGGAGCCGGTAACTTGAGCGCTCACGATATGGCAGCTGCCGGCGGAACGAGGCGATATGGCGATGAGTCTGCGGGTGGTGGTTCCACCCCATCCCCTGATCGGTCACTGGCTGACGATGCTGCGTCATCGCGACACACCACCGGCTCTTTATGCCACGGCCCTGCAGGAGCTGGGACGCTGGCTCACCTATGAGGCTCTTCGCGACTGGTTGCCCCATCGCAAGGAACTTGTTCCGACTCCTCTCTCGGAAACCGAGGGGACCGTTGTTGAGTCAGGGGTCCCGCTTCTGGCGATTCCCACACTTCCTGTTGGACTTGAACTGTGGCAGGGAGCCCGCAGTGTTCTTCCGGAAGCATGCCTCTGTCTCAGCGGCGTTCCTGCGTCGATCGAAGCCAACGCGGGGGTGATCCTCTTCGCAGACCAGATCGGTGATGGGGAGAGCATCCTCATCCAGCTGCGCAGGTTGCAGGAGCAAGGGGTGGATGGACGCAGAATCCGTCTGATCACGGCGTTGTGCTCCAGTCCCGGGCTGAAACGGCTGGGCGAGGAGATCTCTGATCTCACGCTGCATACGGCCTGCATCGATGAAGTGGTTGATCAGAAGGGCCTCATCGACCCAGGCATCGGTGACCCTGTGCGACGTCTGAATATCAGAAGCTGAGGCCATGACTAGATTTTCAGCAAGATCCTTCCAACGATGAGCCAACACCACAGCAGCGGTTCAGGAACCTTCGCCACCCTTGTCACCGGGGCGGTGTTCGGTGCGGCAGGTCTTGCCTGGTGGCTTCTGAACGAGGCTGATCGCCGTCGGCGAGTCAACCACCATCAGGCGATGTTGCATGCCCCTCGCATGCAGGATGGCTCCGAGGTGCTGGAGTCCAGTGGTGGCGGTCTGCTTGAGGAACGCGTCGAGAAACTGAACGCCGAAATTGCCCGGGTGCGGGCTCAGCTCGAAAGGCTGGGTTCCGACGACTGAGCGGTCGGTAGGTTGGCGATATTGCCCAGGCCAGTTCCCCGGCTCATGCTTCGTTCCGACGCCGTCACCAAAGGAATTCAGCGCTCACCGAACCGCGCCATGCTGCGGGCCGTCGGTTTTGATGACGGCGATTTCGGCAAGCCAATTCTTGGCATTGCCAACGGATACAGCACGATCACCCCCTGCAACGTCGGTCTCAACGATCTGTCCAAACGAGCGGAAGCCGCTGCGCGTCATGCCGGGGGAATGCCTCAGATGTTCGGCACCATCACCGTCAGCGACGGAATCTCGATGGGAACGGAGGGGATGAAATATTCCCTGGTGAGCCGTGAGGTGATCGCCGACGCGATTGAAACCGCCTGCAACGGCCAGAGCATGGATGGGGTGCTGGCGGTGGGGGGCTGTGACAAAAACATGCCAGGGGCGATGCTCGCCATGGCCCGGATGAACATTCCGGCGATCTTTGTTTACGGCGGCACCATCAAACCCGGCAAGCTCGGGGGATGCGATCTCACGGTGGTGAGCGCCTTTGAGGCCGTCGGTCAGCTGACCAATGGCAACATCGATGAAGAGCAGCTGACGGCTGTTGAGAAGAACGCCTGCCCTGGAGCGGGAAGTTGCGGTGGCATGTTCACCGCCAACACCATGAGCGCCGCCATCGAAACGATGGGTTTGAGCCTGCCCTGCAGCTCAACCATGGCGGCTGAGGATCAGGAAAAAGCCGACAGCGCCGCTCGCTCCGCCGAGGTTCTGGTGAAGGCGGTGAAAGCCAACATCCGTCCTCTGGATCTGCTGACCAGGGAAGCTTTCGAGAACGCCATCAGCGTGATCATGGCTGTGGGCGGGTCGACCAATTCCGTTCTTCACCTGCTTGCCATTGCCCGCACAGCTGGTGTGAATCTGACCATTGACGATTTCGAGGCGATTCGTCAGCGGGTTCCTGTGTTCTGCGATCTCAAGCCGAGCGGTCGCTACGTCACGGTGGATCTTCACCGGGCCGGTGGAATTCCGCAGGTGATGAAACAGCTGTTGGATGCCGGGCTTCTGCATGGTGAATGCCGCACCATCGAAGGAAAAACTCTTCGGGAGCTGCTGGCTGATGTTCCCTCGGAACCCCCCGCCAACCAGGATGTGATCCGTCCGATCTCCAGGCCGCTCTACCAGAAGGGGCATCTGGCAATCCTCAAGGGGAATCTTGCCCAGGAGGGGAGTGTCGCCAAGATCAGTGGTGTGAAAACCCCGGTGCTGACCGGTCCCGCACGGGTGTTTGAAAGTGAGGAGACCTGTCTGGCCGCCATTCTTGATCGCCAGATCAAGGCTGGGGATGTGGTGGTGGTCCGCTACGAGGGGCCCGTTGGAGGTCCGGGGATGCGTGAGATGCTCTCACCCACCTCAGCGATTGTTGGCCAGGGCCTCGGTGAAAAAGTCGCCCTGATCACTGATGGACGCTTCAGTGGTGGCTCCTACGGGCTTGTGGTGGGTCACGTTGCACCTGAAGCAGCGGTGGGAGGAACCATCGGTCTGGTGCAGGAGGGCGACAGCATCACCGTTGACGCCGATCGGCTGTTGCTTCAGCTGAATGTTGATGAAAGCGAACTCGAGCGTCGTCGCTCCGTCTGGACGCGGCCCACACCCCGATATCGAACAGGAATCCTCGGTAAGTATTCCCGACTTGTGTCGAGCTCAAGTCGTGGTGCCGTCACCGACCAGCCGGACTGATCAGCTCGGCTGGAGCAGGGAGCGAAGTCGCCGCCCGAGAGCCTCGATGGGCGCGGCATCCTCGGGACCGCTGCATCTTTCACCTGTTTCACCACTCATCCAGACGGCATGTCGTCCATGCCAGAGCAGCGGGCGGTTCGGTTGATCCCACCAGCTGAGCATCAGGTTGATCTCCTCCCCGCTGCGGTACACCTCCAGCTCCAGGTCAAGCTCGGTCTGTCGTGTCCCTTCACCGTCGCGACATTCAATCCGAACGTGCAGATCATCCAGTTCAACGGCCGCTGTGTCGTCCACCAGAACCACGGCATGCCTCCAGGGTTTGCGGCACACGTCAGCGGTCTTGGCGATCAACACCAGGAGATCCATCGCACTACGGCAAGGCGCTGACGGCACGCACCACAAGTCGAATGGGGCCGGCGCGGAAGCCTGGGTTGAGCGAACCGTCGTCTCCGAACTTGGAATGCAGCAGCTGGATACGCGTGATGCCGGATCGATCAAAGCGCAACGGCAGCCCCACAGGTTTGGCCCGGACGGTGGGACGCAGATCACTGAACGGAACCGTCAGTCGTGTCACCCCTTCGCTGTTGGTGGGAACATCCACCACCCAGCGCAGGCCGCCTGGGATCAGTTCCGTCAGGCCCATCGCACCATCCCGACAACCGATCGCGATTTTGAGAGTCCGACCCTCAGCCTCCACGTCAAGCTGGAGAGCGGAATAGGGGGAGAGATCCAGGGGCGGCTGTAACCGCGGGGAACGGCAGCTGACAAAGCCTCCTCCCTGCTCAATCAACTCACCCTCCAGATGCAGAGCGTCGTTCACAACCCGACAGCCGGCTTTCGATCGACCTCCCATGATCGTGTCGTTGAGACTGGACCAATCAGCAAAGGACTGGCCTTGAAAGAGAATCAATGGAGGTGCTGAATCCATCTGAACTGCCTCGATTTCAAAGGAATGCTGCTGCTGCGTCGTCAGCAAGAACCAAAACCTCCTCAGAAGGAGTCACCAACTTCGCGGGTGTTCGTGTCGATAATTCATCGGGATTGATCAGGCGTTGAAGAGCCTGTTGCTTTGCCTCTCCGCTCACCAGAAACATCACCTTGCGTGCAGCACTCAGCACAGGTGCCGTGAGAGTGATGCGATCCAGCCCTTTGCCCCGGCCGACCGTCGCCCAGCGATCGGTGACCTTCGGAGCTTCGGTACCGGGAAACAGCGATGCGGTGTGCCCGTCGTCTCCAAGACCGAGAAGCATCACATCAAACACCGGCGGCTCGCCCGGACAGAGTCGGGCCACAAGGTCTGCAAAGGACGCAGCACTGGCCTCGGCATCCGGCAATTCAACCGTGGGAACGGCATGGAAGCAGGCTGATCGGCCAGGCCCGTCCGCCATCAGGGTTTGCCTGAGCATGCGGGCATTGCTCGAGTCGTCGTCGGCCGCCACCCAGCGTTCATCACCGAGCAGCACGTCCACCCGATCCCACGGCAGGTGTTCCTGGCCCAGCAGGGCATACGCCTTGGCAGGGGTGCTGCCACCTGAAAGGGCGATGCGGCACCGATCCCTCTGATCCAGCACCAGGCTGATGTGCGCGGCGATGGTTTCGGACGCCTTGCGGGCAAGCGATTCAGCATCACTCGCCCGCTCGATGCGGTAGTTGGTCATCAGGCTTCAGTTCACCCGAGCCATTCGGTGTGGAAGGTGCCCTCCTGGTCGACCCGTTGGTAGGTGTGGGAACCGAAGCAGTCGCGCATCGCCTGAACCAGGTTCTGTGGCAGCCGACCGGTGCGGTAGCTGTTGATGTAATCCAGGGTGCTGCTGAAGCAGGGAACGGGAATACCGGACTGTGCAGCACCGGCCACCACCTGGGCCAGCCCGGGAAGTCGACGGTTGATCTGATCAACGAACCAGGGATCCAGCATCAGGTTTGAAAGCTGGGGATCGCGGTTGTAGGCGTCCTGAATGCGTTGCAGCAAACGAGCCCGGATGATGCAACCGCCCTTCCAGATCTGAGCGATCGACGGCATATGAAGCTCGTAATCGAGATCCTGGGAGGCGATGCGCAGCAGCTCCATGCCCTGGGCGTAACTGGCAATGCAACTGAGAACCGTGGCATCCATCAACGGCGCCATCCCGTCGTCGATGCTTCCGAGATCGAAATCCTTGATCGGCAGAGGCTTGAAAACGGATTCAGCCTTGATGCGCTGCTGCCTGAGGGAGCTCATCACCCGGCCGTTGAGTGATGCGTAGATGGTCGGCACCGATGCACCCATTTTCAGAGCCGTCACCACGGTCCAGAGGCCGGTGCCCTTCTGACCGGCCTGATCCACAATTTTTTCGACCAGGTCGGCTCCATCCTGAGGATCCTTGGTTCGCAGACACACCTCGGTGATCTCAACCAGATAGGAGGAGAGTTCTTCGCTGGCGTTCCAGTGGGCCAGGACATCAGCCATCTGCTCGCCGCTCATCCCCTTGACCCGTTTCATCAGGTCATATCCCTCGGCCAGGATCTGCTCGATGCCGTACTCAATGCCGTTGTGGACGGTCTTCACCAGGTGGCCCGAGCCACCGGGACCGATGTAGGTGACACATGGGCCGTCATCGACCTGAGCCGCCATTTTGTTCACCAGGCTCTCGATGGCGTCGTAGGAAGCCTTGGTTCCACCCGGCATCATGCTGGGGCCTTCGAGAGCGCCCTTCGCTCCTCCGGAAACGCCCATCCCGATGAAGCCGAAGCTGCGGCTTTCCAGCTGCTTCACCCGTCGTTCGGTGTCGTGATAGTCGGAGTTTCCACCATCGATGAGCAGGTCTCCTTCTTCGAGGAAGGGTGAGATCTGCTCCACCACGGCATCGACCGCTGGGCCGGCCTTCACCATCATCAGGATGCGCCGGGGTCGTTCGAGTTTTCCGACAAAATCCTGCAGATCGGTCGCGCCCTGGATTTGCTTGCCCTGACCACGGCCACTGAGAAAGTCCTCAGTCTTGGCGTAGGTGCGGTTGTAGACGACGCTTGAAAAGCCGTTGCGCTCAGCATTGAGGACGAGGTTTTCGCCCATCACACCGAGGCCGATCAGACCGAAGTGGGATTTGTTGGACATGGCCGAGGCCACCACAGACAATTGTCGTCAGTGTGAGCACAACAACAGCTTTCTGCTGCCAATCCCAATGTTCTGTCAGGAATGAAGCACCACTGAAGGTGTCAGATCACCGTGCCGTCCTGAATCGTGGCGTTTTTCTGAACAACAACGATTCCGTTGCGGATGTAGAAGCCCTGGTCCGAACGATCGGCTTCCTCAACGTTGTCTTTGTTGACGATGGTGACGTTGGAGCCGATGCGGGTGTTTTTGTCGAGGATGGCGCGCTTCACCGTCGTACCGGCACCAACCCCAACGGGGATACCACCCCGCTCGCGCAGAAGTGCCCGTTCATCCGACGATTCAAAGAAGTCGGCGCCCATCACCAGGGTGTCCTGCAGCACCACGTCGGATTCAACCCGGCTTCTCACACCAAGAACACAATGATTGATGCTGCAGGATTTGAGGATGGATCCTTCACCAACAATGGAGTTGGTGATCTGGGCATCCACGAGCTTGCTCGGGGGTAAATAACGGGGGCGTGTGTAGATCGGGAACTTCTCGTCGTAGAAGCTGAATGGAGGCTGTGGCTGTTGAGTCAGAGCCAGATTTGCTTCGTAGAAGGCACCGATCGTGCCGATGTCTTCCCAGTAGTCATCAAAGACATAGCTCTGAAGGTTGTCTCCACGCTTCAGCGCCTCGGGGATCACCTCTTTGCCGAAATCCTTGTAGCCCGGATGCTTATCGAGGAGGTCAAACAAGGTGTCGCGACTGAACACGTAGATGCCCATCGATGCCAGATGAGGCCGGGCTTCAGCCGACTCCTTGGAGAGTCCGAAGCGGCTCGTGTCAACGGCCATCTCCTTCAGTGCATCACCCTTCGGCTTCTCACGGAACTCCTGGATGGAGCCGTTGTCGTCGGTGCGCATCAACCCGAAGGCTTCAGCCTGCTTGGGATCCACAGGGAGAGCTGCAACCGTGAGATCGGCACCTGTCCGGCGGTGATGCTCGATGAACAGGCTGTAATCCATCCGGTAGAGCTGGTCACCGGAGAGGATCAGATATTCATCAACATCCCATTCCTGAAACAGCCATTGATATTTACGAACTGCATCCGCTGTTCCCTCAAACCAGGAAGGACTGTCAGGTGTTTGCTGGGCAGCAAGAACCTCAACAAATCCGCCGCCGAAGGAGTTGCTGAGATTGAAGGTATGGCTGAGATGACGATTGAGTGAAGCGCTGTTGAACTGCGTCATCACATACATCTTGTTGATGTTGGAGTTGATGCAGTTACTGATTGGGATATCAATCAGACGATATTTTCCTGCCAGAGGCACAGCAGGCTTGGCGCGCATCTTGGTGAGCGGGTAGAGACGCGTTCCAGCGCCGCCGCCAAGAATGATGGCCAAAACACGCTTCATGCCGTAATCCAGATCGGCGTTGCCGCAAGAACTTACCGGAGTTTTTCGCAGTTCGAACGTCGAATCACTGCAATTCGTCGAGATTGCTGGGATTCATTTCGCGACGCCGGTCTGTGACGAACTCAGTCGTTGTCCAGTGAAAAAAGACGCTCAACAGTGCGCAGTGACTGTTGACGATCCTGTCGAGTCATGGGAGCGCGCAGCTGGGTGACCGGGGTGTGCAGGATCTTGTTGATGATTCCCTTGCTCAGAGCCTCCACAACCTTGCGCTCGCGGGCCGAAAAGTCGGGTCCCATCCGGCTCAGGGCTTTCTGAAATTCCTCGGTGCGAATGGCTTCCATCGACGAGCGAAGCCGGTTGATCGTGGGAACCGCCTCAAGGCTGTCCCACCACTCAAGAAACTGCCTGGCCTCCTCACGCAGTAGCTCCTCAGCCTCCCTGGCGATGGCCTGTCGTGCCTCCTGATTCCTGGCGACCACCTCCTGAAGGTCGTCCACATCATGGG
The DNA here is from genome assembly GCA_913050565.1 of uncultured Synechococcus sp. Classification (GTDB taxonomy): domain Bacteria; phylum Cyanobacteriota; class Cyanobacteriia; order PCC-6307; family Cyanobiaceae; genus Parasynechococcus. The sequence continues at coordinate 5,407 of CAJWZW010000018.1, read as the reverse complement.
ATTCAACGCCGTCAACATCGGCCGCATCGGCCGCGATGTTTCTGGGAACCCCGATATCAATCAATCGGAGTCTGCTGCGGCGATTCAGGGGCAGCAGCCTTGCAGCATCAATGATCGGGTCATCCGCAGCCGTGCTGGTGAACACCAGGGAGCAGGTGCTCAGGCATTGATCCAGCTCTGTGAGTGGGCGGCACTGAACAGGTAGATCCGGAAAGTCTCGCGCCAGCAGTTCAGCCCGCTGAACAGTGCGGTTGAGCAGCACCACACCCGAACTTCCCTTGGACTGGAGATGTTGCAGCAGCAGCCGGCTCATTCGACCGGCACCCACCACGGCAATCTGCTCGTCTTCGAGAGTGACCAACTGGTCGAGACCGCGGGATTGGCCAAGCTTGAGCTGAGCCAGTTCAACGGCAGCCGAGCTGATGGAAACGGCGCCTGTTCCGAGGTTGGTTTCACTGCGCACACGCTTTCCAGTGCTGACGGCCTGGGTCAGCAAGCGATTGAGAATCGGACCAAGAGATTTGTGCTCCTGACCCAGACGCATCATTTTTTTCACCTGAGACAGGATCTGCCCCTCTCCCAGCACCAGGCTGTCCAGACCCGCCGCAACCCGCATCAGATGATCCACCGCATCAGCGTGGTGGTAACTGAAAAGATGTGGCGAGAGATCTCCGGTCTCCAGACCGGAATGGCCACTCAGGAAATCATTGACCGCCGAGATCCCGAGATCCGGATTACGAACGAGGGTGTAAATCTCAAGTCGATTGCAGGTGCTGAGGATGGATGCCTCAAGCACCTGTTCATTCCCGCGCAACGACTGAAGAGACGTCTCCATGGTCTGCTCAGGGATGCTGAGCTTCTCCCGGATTTCAACCGGTGCCGTGCGATGACTGAGGCCTACAACGGCAATATGCATGGAGACGATCCTCTCAACCGGAAATGACGATCAGTTCAGAGCGATGCTCTGAGCGCCGTCCTTGATGTGCACGGTGTTGGTGAAGCGGCAGGTGTTGTCCAGATTGCTGATCACCAGGCTGCTTGTGCGGGTGCAGTCGGTTTCGAACTTAACGCCACCGAACAACAGTCCATCGGTGATGCCACTGCCGGCGAAAACAACATGTTCGCCGCAGGCGAGCTCTTCGGCTTCGTACACCTTGTCGGGATCGCTGATCCCCATTTCGGCAAGACGAGCCAGATTGCCTTCCTTGGTCATATCGGCCCATTCGGATGTCTGGGCAACCGCTGGGTCGTACACCAGCTGACCCTGGAAATGTCCGCCCAGAGCCCGCATGGCAGCTGCTGAGATGACGCCTTCAGGAGCCGCTCCGATACCCATCAGACAGTGAGTTCCAGTGCCGGCAAAACCGCAGGCGATGGCGGCCTGAACGTCTCCATCGGAGATGGGTTGAATGCGAGCACCCGTGGCCCGGATTTCTGAAATCAGATCCTTGTGGCGGGCACGATCCATCACAACGATGGTGAGTTCGTCGGCGGAAAGCCCGAGGCAATCGCTGAGAATCTTGATGTTTTCCGTTGCAGATTTGCGAATATCCACTTTCCCCTTGGCTGCCGGGGGAGCGGCCAGCTTCTTCATATAGAAGTCGGGTGCGTTGAACAAACCACCGCGATCGGAAGCAGCCAGAACGGCCATCGAGCCGCGTTGGTTGAATGCACAGAGGTTGGTTCCCTCGCAGGGATCCACAGCGAAGTCCACGCCTGGGCCTGTTCCGCTGCCCACTTCCTCTCCGATGTAAAGCATTGGAGCTTCATCACGCTCACCTTCACCGATCACGATGCGGCCCTGCATCTGAATCGCACCCATGCGCTTACGCATGGCTTCCACAGCGGCGGCATCGGCTTCATTCTTGAGGCCCTTGCCAGACAACCTGGCGGAGGCGATTGCGGCCTGCTCGACGACCTCGAGAATTTCCTGAATCAGGGTCTGGTCCACGGGACTCCGGATGGTGGTGTTAGGGGTTGGCGACTCCATCAGGCAGAGCAATCTGCCCTTACCGCAATGGATCTCGACGCCTGAGCGCGGCTCACTGTATCAGTGTCTTCCAGGAGAGCCCTGCGGGGACTTCCGTAAAGTCGCCCGAGCTTCATTTCGTATATGTCCGGCGCCCATCGTCCAATTCAGATCATCCCCTCCGTTCTGCCCGCGGACTGGGCTGCGATGGGGCAGTGCGTCAAGGATCTGGAGGCCGCAGGGGTTGATCGAATTCAGTTCGATGTGATGGACGGCAATTTCGTTCCCAACCTCACGTTCGGTCCGGAACTGATCAAGGCCTGCCGCAAGTACTGCAATGTGCCGTTCGAAACACAACTGATGGTGAGCCAGTACAACTGCGAAACCATGCTCGAGGAGTATGTGAATGCCACGAAGGGGCCCAATGGTGAACCTGGTGTTGTCATTGCACACGTTGAGGCGAACACACATCTCCACCGTGTCCTTGGACGTATTCGTCAACTTGGCGGAAGCCCTTCCGTTGCGCTGAATCCACACACCCCTGTTGAGATGGTCAAAAACGTGCTTGACCTTGTGGATCATGTCCTGGTGATGACAGTGAATCCTGGTTTCGGTGGACAGGCTTATATACCAACAATGCTTGATAAAATCAGTCAATTACGTCAACTCATTGTTGAGCGCAATCTTGATGTTGATATCGAAGTTGATGGCGGAATCAAAGCCAACTGGACGATTTCCCAGTGCTGTGCTGCCGGTGCAAACTGCTTTATTGCAGGAAGTGGAATGTTTGCGTATCCAACCCTGAAGGAAGGTTGTGATGATCTGCGCCGAGTTGCCACAGAGGCGCAATCAGGAACTGTCCTACCGACTCCGGCCTGAGTCATTTAAAGCTGTCAATCGTTCCAAGGCCCGGGGACAACCCGGGCTTTTCTCGTTAATCACCGGTCTCAGTCCGGGCGAACACCAATCTGATCCCGCCACAAACTGACGAGTTCGCGGGCTCGGGCTTGCGCCGCGATCTCATGGGGAAGTAATTGACGATTGTAAGCATCATCAAGAAGAGCATCAATCCACTCAAGTGCCTCGACGTCTCGATGCCAGTTGGTTTTAAGGGTCATCAATACGAATAAAGAAATCTCTGGCTATCAGGATTTTCCTGAGGGTAACTGTGCGCGATAGTCGTCTGATATGCAGTCAAGAACTCCAAATATATATTGATCGCTGGCTCCAATTTTTTCCTGTAGTTTTTGAAGAATTGCGCGAATATCTTCCATTGCGACATTCACTTCCTGGATTGAAGATTCATCAGAAGGAGTCCATGGCTCTGATTTTGTAGCCACACTCACAATATTGTATGACGATTCAGGTGTAATCTTTTTAGGCGGCTGATGCGAGACCCCACGTCGAATCTCTCTGTTCTTTTGAGCGGGCATTGCTGAACAAAATTTTGATTATTGTAAATAATTATCGCATAGTGCATCTGAAGAAGAAACAGATTCAATTGTCAAATTCGACAGCCCATGCACACTAAAAACACAGGGCCAATTGAAATCAAGGCTAATGGCTTCTAAAAGTTTTGTTATTTGATTGCATACTGGAGTTTTACGGTTTAATTCGAAGCCATTCGCTGAAAATTTGAAAGTTAAATGGGTAGTCATATCATTAATAGTGGTCATAATCTCTCAGAATTTAAATTCTTACTCTTCAGAATCCTCCACAATATTCTGTTTGTCCAATGTGTCTATCACTGGGCAATAGCGTTCTGCAACAGTTTCAGCTGTGGGATCTTCACTTACATTCAGCCAACCCTTATTACCCCAACCACTGAAGTCGCCTTTTCGATCAAACGTCATGTCCTGACAGTCCAACTGATAGCGAAAACGTTTTCGTTCAACACCACCTGGGGTTGCTGGTGTGAAGCTTGGAGCGACGTAACCGACTTGTTGGCAAGTCGTGGTTTTGCTTGTGTTGTTAAATCCATAAACCGTCTTGCATTCTCTTCTGCCCGGTTGTCCTGGATTCCATCGTCCTGGAGAACCATCATATTCGTTCAGTGTTATTCCAGTAAATGTGATGTATCTCCCATAGCGCCCCCTTATTTTTTGTTGTCGAACAGATCTGGGATCATATTCATGATTATTTGGAGTATCCACGTTTACTTTTCCAGGAGCTTGTTGTTGCTGATATTCTTTACAACCTTTGTAATCAGCTGCTTTTAAACAAGGATCAGCAACCTCCTCCGCTGTAATTGGTAGAGAAGATAAGAGCAGTAAAGCAAAAATGAGTTTTAATTTCATCGTCAAAGTTTCAATATCTAATTTTATTCTACTCTCAAGCATCAGTTTTGCCTAACAATATCCAGTTTAAGCGATCAATATTTCATGGTTTTGTGTTTTTGAAAGAAGGCAAAGGTTCAATTGTTATTGAATAAGCTTTAAATAGTCTTTGTGTGTCAGGCTTCAGGCAGGTATTGTTAAACGATAAGACAGATCGACGTTGTGCCTCCGACATCATCAGCTTTTTCGATTTCCAATCTTGATCCAGACATCATTAGAGCATTTCAGGATCTATGCCACAAACAAGGAAAGCAAGATTATCAGGTCCTGGAGGGGTTGATCGGTCTTTATTTGAAGTCCGACGGAACAATCCTGGAAGAGATGGCTCGCTCTTCTTTTGGAAAAGCTGTGCCTGCGTCAAACAGCATTACCACTCGGGGAACCTATGCCGAGATGTTGGAAAGGTTGGAGAGGGTTGAAACAGATAACAGAGAGTTTGTCAGTGCATTCGAAATACTGATTCATCGAGTGGATACGTTGGAAAGTCAAATCAGTTGCAAGGACCTTGAAAAACGTTTAGATCATTTGGAAAAAGCATTCCAGTACAGACAACGCAACTCTAAATCTTAAATTACAATGGTAATATGTACCTCCTTGGAAAAAGCGTTAAGATAATGCTATATGTTCTTTTGAAGTGTCTCATTGTCGCAAACACTTTTTTATTATTGAGAAGCTGTATTTCACGGATGGAATATCTTCGCAAACAGCTTGTTGTCTTGAAAAGATTATTTGTAAATCTGAGCAATACGCTGGGAGGCCCAGAAAGTGGTATGCAAGTAATCTAAGTGAACTGCAACTTCAAGTGACTGTAATCTTAGAGTATTTTGAACAAGATACAACAATTGTCCAAGAAAAACTTGCTACCATCATTAACTGGGACGCTGTTGAATATATCGTAAAGGGCGAAAATGAGATTCCAACATTAACTCAAAAGCATATGAGTCAGTCAACGGCGAATATTTGTTGGGATGGCTATCTGATATCTCAATAAAAAATAGCTTTTAGATCCGATTTAAGTATGCTTTTGATTTAATCCTCGGCCTTTTCCAAAAACTTAGTAACTATGGTTATCGACTCTAGACATCAGTCACTCGATTCAACC
>CAJWZW010000017.1 GCA_913050565.1 uncultured Synechococcus sp. | reverse complement strand
CCCGAGAACGAAGCAGGCATTCAACATGGGAAATCGCATGAATTCCTCAGGCCTTCTCGTCAAAAGACCACAAAGGTCTGACAAATCATCAATTAGGCCGATAAATCAAAAGAATCGTTCGAATCACGAGCGATTGAATCTTTATTCGAAACAATATTCAGTTTTGACTGTTGCTTGACCTCGGGCCTTGAAGCCAATGAAGCTTCGAGTCTCTGAAGCTGAGCCTCTCTGAGAGCAGCAGCGATGTTCGATGTGGGGTCCGTCATCGATTGGCGTTCCCGACCGCAGCGAGCAGGAAGCATCGCGCAATCGAAAGGGGGCCTAACAATCCGAGAACTCGTAAAACATAAGAAGGGCTCGCCTGCAAACCACTGGTGAAAATGCTCAGATCAGCAAGCCGTGACAGCTGTTGTTACATACGACACAACCGAGGATTGAGAGGTCGCAGAGGACAAGAGACTTATGTCTGAGGAAGACCTACGAGTGGCAGTGGCAGATCGGAAAGCCTTCCTTGATCAACCGGGTATTAAACACTTGCTTTCACGGCCAGGGCTGCGCTCATTCGTCTTTCTTCCTGCAGCAGAAAGTCCGCCCACAGACGAACCTGATCGTTGAAGGTTTTCAAAGCACTCAGCTGCTCCTTGGAGCCTGGGCTCGTGTACTTGAAATCCATGAACATCCGATCAGCGACACGCTGCAGCTGTTTACAGCGGTTATGGATTGACATTCTTTCGAGATACCTGTTGAGGAGGACAGGTCCAAGGACCTGCCCGTAACGTCCGCCGTCAGCCAGCCCCAAAGACTCCAAGAGTGATCTGACTCACGATTCCCTGGCCGGTGATGGCCTCGGTGATCAGTCCGACGACAAACCCCAGCATCGCGGCGCGTCCGTTGAGAAGTTCCGCCCTTTGGCGCTGCTCGGACTGAATTTGCGCTGCAGCGGCATCCTGATACCAGCTGTTTTCAGATCCAGAGGAGGTCATCAGCTTTTTGCATGATGAACAAATGTTAAGAGCTCTGTTACGAGATGTAAATAGGCGTAATTGCTGGCCGCTGGCTTGTTGATGTCCTGATCGAATCCAGGCTCAAAACGGGGATGAGGCAGCCCATTCGCGTCAGCGCTGAGCCTGGAGCCGAAGAGGCATGAAGCCCTGTTCAGCCAAAGATGCCAAAGACCTGCTGAATGATTCCCTGGCCGGTGATCCATTCGGTGGCCAGACCAATCGCGAGGCCAAGCATGGCGACTCGTCCGTTCAGCTTTTCAGAAAAAATCTTCGTGGGATCAGGGGTGTTGGACATGACAGGAAATCCTTGATGACTCAAATGTAAAGAGATGTAAACGAAGGTCGAAGTATTCTTTTTTACCGATGTCACCCCTCAGCGCAAAGCTGATGACTCACCATCTGTTCAACAGGCCCAGAAATGGCAACCAAAAAATGCTTTAGTGAAAGCGTTGGCCTCCTCACACAAGGAACCAACACCTCACACATTGCGAACCCCTCCCTGAGGGGTTTTTTTGTGCTCGATTGAATCCAAGGCCACGGAATGGGAGACCGGCCGGAACGACCCAGGGACGAACGACATCACTCCTGAGAGTCAAAATCTCCCCAGATCAACTGGCATTCCTGGCTTCTGGATGAAAGCAGAAGCACCATGTCCTTGCCGTGGGCATTCAGACCGGTCTGCTCACGCACAAGATCTGTGCTGGCAAGCGCCAGTCCACCGGTCTCAGTGAACAGCACCGGAAGCGAACCGAAATGACCTCGCATCCCCTGCAGATCCAGTGCCTGTCTCACAGCCCGCTGAGAACGGTCCGTTCCCAACCGCTCAACGAAGGCCGGCCAGAGATGGTTGACCGGTCTCAGCGCAGCGAAATCAAGCTGGGACTCAGGCATTACGAGGGCAGCAGGGCGATCGCATCAGCAATCATTCGCGGGGTCACTGCGATTGTCTCCAGAGGATCAACGTTGTCGAGATAAGCCTCGAAGGAAGCGAAACGCTCGATCTTCGGGTCGGCGCCGCCGGCTCCGCAGGCTGCAGACCAATCGCCGTCGTCAGGCTTCACCACCAGATAGGCCTGCAGTGCTTCCTCCAGATCACCGCCATCGCCAATGCCTTCTCCATGCCAGAACGCTTCGAAGAACTCAGACATCAGAGAAGAGGACGAAGGAGAGCGGAAGGTGCAGGCAAAGCGTATCCGGGCGATCAGGCGACTTTGCCGAAGCCACCGCGCCGCTGCTCATCGAGGTGAAGGATGTGCTTGCGTTCGGAGTAATACAACTGCTGATAGCGCAGGGCATCACTGTTGAGATCCTCGAAAAGAGTCTGAATGCGCACTTCCATGTCTGTGCCGGCATCCGGATCGGATTCAGCGGAAGCGGATTGCTCAATCAGAACGGCGATGCATGATTCAAGGGTCTGGAGCCGTTGGCCTCCCCAGGCCTCAAGCAGGTGTCGGCAGCGCTTGAGACTTTTCTGGCGCTCCAGCAGCGCTGTGATGCCGCGCAACTGCTCAAGCGGATCGGCCAGAACCAGGCGCTGGAGCTCGCCTGGCTCCAGCAAAGGCGTCAGACGGGAGGCAAGTGCACTGTTTTCCAGCAGCAGCTGATCGGTCAGCAGACGAGGAAGATCAAGTTCGTCGAGGCCTTCTCCGGGATCATCACCACGACTGATCGTCTCCAGTCGGCCTTCGCCGAGGTTTGATTCCTCAAGCTCCGTGAGTGCCGCCCAGAGATGACGGTGATGGGGAATGGCGAAGTCCTCCAGCTCACGCTGCCGCAGCTCCTGTCGGATCGCGGGGCGGTGACGGGGGCAGTGAAGATAAAGCCGGAGAAGGTCGGCCTCACATCGTTCTCGCTGACTGGTATCTCCAGGTTGCTCATGGCGACTGGATCGTCCGTGCCAACGCTGACCCTTGACCTGCTGGCGCAGGTCCTCCTCGAGCTGCAATGCCAGGCGACCCTGCCCGCCGCTGAGCCGCTCCGCCACCCGTTGCAGATAGTGGGTGCGGACAGCTGACTGCGGCAGCTTGCCAAGCAGTTCCACCAGGGCCGCAACCGCCTGCTGGAACTGATCCGCTCTGGAAAGATCACGCTCAGCCAGAGCCTGTTCAATCTGCCAGTCAAGCCAGAGGGGGGACTGGTCAAGAAGCGCCCGGTAATCGCCGGAGCCGTGATCCTTGAGGAACTCATCCGGATCCTTTCCGGAGGGGAGATGGAGAACACGTAACTCCAGCTGGCCCTGTAAGGCCAGCTGCTCCACCTCTCCGATGGCACGGTTCGCGGCACGGACACCGGCGCCATCGGCATCAAAATTGAGAACGATCCGTTTGCTGTCGCTGACGCGACAGAGCTGGGTGATCTGCTGACTGCTGAGTGCCGTTCCCAGTGAAGCCACAGCATTGGTGATGCCTGCGGCATGCAGTGCAATCACATCGAAATATCCCTCGACGACAACGGCCCGGTCGTCTTTGCGAATGGCATTGGTGGCTTTATCGAGTCCGAAGAGATGCTTGCCCTTTTCAAACAGCTCCGTTTCAGGGGAGTTGAGGTACTTCGGCTCACTCCCATCCAGGCTTCGACCACCGAAGCCGATGACACGGCCCTGGCGATCGTGAATCGGCACGATCACCCGATGGCGGAAACGGTCGTAAAAACCGTTGCCTCCTTTGCGGGGAACAACAAGTCCGGCAGCCTCGAGCAATTCGGGGGAACATCCCTCCACCTGCTGAAGGTGCTTCAGCAGACCATCCCATTGATCCGGTGCATAACCAAGTTCAAACGTCTCCTGGGTGGAGAGGCTGAGACCACGGGTTTCACTCAGATAGGCCTGCGCCTGCTGTCCTGCAGCACTGCGAAGTTGCGTGCGGAACCATCCGGAGGCAAGAGCCAGAACGCGCTGAAGCTTTTCCCGTCTTGAGAGCTGCTGGCGGAGCCGCTCCTGCTGGGGCCCGTCAACCGTCTCGACCGGCACCTGATAGCGACGGGCAAGATCGAGAACCACATCGCTGAAGCTCTGCCTCTGAAACTCCATCAGGAATTTGATGGAATTGCCGCCCGCACCACAGGAGAAGCAGTAATAGAACTGCTTGGCGGGCGACACCGTCATGGAGGGCTTGCTGTCGTCGTGAAACGGACAGATGCCGACGAATTCACGGCCCTTTTTCTTGAGCACAACGTGCTCACCGACCACATCAACAATGTCGGCACGTTCCTTGACGGCGTCGATCGTTCGTGGATGGAGTCGGGCGGTGACCATGGATCCATTCTGCGAAGTCGCAGGATGCCGTCAAACAACCCGGAGCAGACCTCAACGATGGATGATCAGTTCCAGGCTTGGTGGACCTCCGCAGAAATGCAGGGAGCCCGAGCCCTCATCCTGAGTTCGCTGGCCTTCAGCCTGATGACGGTCTGCGTGAAGCAGCTTGGCGGGAGGCTGCCGGTGAGTGAAATCGTTCTGGTCCGATCACTGGTGAGCATCGGGTTGACAGGACTGGCCATGCGAATTTCCGGTGTCAGTCCACTGGGTCAGAACAGACGCCTGCTGCTGATCCGGGGCCTTTGCGGGAGCATCGCGCTGCTCTGCTTCTTCCAGGCAATCACCAATGTGCCTCTGGCATCAGCAACCGTGCTGCAGTACACCTACCCCACGTTCACGGCCGCTGCTGCGTGGATGTTGCTGGGGGAACGTCTGCGACGACGCATTGCTCTGGCTGTTGTGGTGGGTTGGATCGGGGTCATCTGCGTGATCCAGCCACCCTGGATCGGAGTGGGCATGGTGGGCCTGCCCATGATTCCCGCGCTGCTGGGCCTGGCAGGAGCTCTGTTCACGGCATTGGCCTACGTGAGCGTGAGACGACTCTCCACGACAGAACATCCGCTTGTGATCATTCTGTATTTCCCGATGGTGTCAGTCCCTCTGACACTTCCTGCGGTTGTACAAAACGGGGTCTGGCCGTCAGGGATCGATTGGCTGTGGCTTCTTGGGGTTGGACTTCTGACCCAGCTGGGGCAGATCTGGGTGACCAAGGGGCTCAGTTCACTGCCCGCAGCAAGAGCAACATCCTTGAATTATGTGCAGGTTGTTTTTGCAGCGACCTGGGGCTGGATCTGGTTCAACGAAGGAATCACGGTCGTCAGCTGTCTGGGTGCTGTTCTGGTGCTGGGTGCTTCATTCATCAGCCTGTCTGCACGTCGAAGGTGATCAGGCTTCGGGAAGACCTAACGGATACAACAACCAACGCTGCGTTTCAGGATCCTTTCCTCCGACTGGGCGAGCCAGAGTCCAGCCTTCACCGCGTTGACCAGGTTGCAGATACAACTCAAATCCGCTGTCCATGCGAATGGAATCCTGGGGAAGCTGCCAGTCGAAAGTGCCCTGGAGATGAACAAAGCGCTCACCCTGCACGTCGAGGGTGTCGTGCTGACGGACCCGAACCCGGCTGACCTTTGGGAGGTTGACCATCGGATCCAGACCCAGGCTTTCAGAGATGGATGCCTGCGTGGCAACAATCTGCGCCTTCAGGGCCTCAATGACAATGCTTCTGGGAGGTTGAGGGTTCCAGGAACAGGACACCAGAAGCAAACTGATTAAAAAAATGCTGACGATGCTTCTGGCGATGGAAGACAGGAAAGCAGGTAACAAGCTATTCACCCTGACAAACAGAGGCCTCAGAACTCTGATCCAGCAAATCAAGGCTGGTGTCATCGGAATGAGTGATATTTTTTGAAGAGGATTTCACAGATGCGATAACAGCAATTGACATTGCGAGGGTGCCGGTAGTGGCAGCCCGTGTGAGAGTCAGAATGGGGTCAATGGCCAACAGAAGCACCAGAACAGGGGGGGCCGGAACCTGGAAATACAGAAGAGCCACTGAAATGGTGGGCACTGTCGCAACACCTGTCAAACCGGCAGCGGAAATACCGGTGACAACACCCAAGATGGCAACTTCCGCGAGACGCACCGGGGTCAGACCAACCTCATAAAGGTTGAGAGCAAACATGATTGCAATCACGTTATAAGTAACATTTCCAAGCCTGGCGATTAACAAGCTCAAAGAAGCTGAAGCTTCCACTTCAGACTCGTCCCGACCCATGCCTTTCAGGGTTTGGAACATCAACGGATAAGCAGACATGCTGCTACCTGTTGACAAACAAAGCAGGAAGATGGCATCAACAGGATTGGACGGTATTTCAACACGTTCTCGTGATGAGGTGAATCGCCTGAACACAAGCCTGGAAATACCCAAGGATGCAATCGCGGTCAGGAAAACACAAATCGTGAAATTGAGCAGTGCAACAATGATTTCCGCATTGATGGTTGAAACCGCACCAGCAATCAAACAGATCAGAACAAGCGGCGCGAGATTCAGGACGATATTGAGCAGCTGAACCGATACGGTGTTGATGCTCCTGAGAAGACTGATCAGCGGCTGGGTTAAATCACTTTTCAACCGAGATATGGCGAGACCAGCGAGGATCGAACCACTAATGACTTTTAAGGTTGAGCCGCTGGAGGCATCTGCAAAAATATTACTAGGGATAATTTTTGTAATCCACAGATTATTCACCGTTGACTCACTCGCCGCAGCATCACCTATATGAATATCAGTAACGTCCAACATGAATTGTCCAATGGACAACTTCGCATCCGGAGAGAGAGTTCCAGGAGATTGATATAAAGCAAGAAGAAGCGCCAGAAGCGCAGCGAATATTAAAGACGCAATGAGAGCAACAATAAATCGACTTGAGAATCGAAGGCGATCTTCACTACTTCGATGCGCTACGCTGAAAATATTTGAGATTGAAATCATCACAGCCGACAAAACCAACGGGATAGCCGGGAATGCAATGATCTGAACCATTGTGACTCCTGCGTCATTCAGAGCAGAAGCTGCTGAAGCAGGAATGAATCTTCCCAGAATGATGGAGAAGGGAAGGATGTAAAAGAAAAAATTTCTAGGTTTACGGAGTGCGGGGAGAATTGAAAATAAGCGCTGGGAAAACCCCTTTGAAGCCTGTGAGGACGCGGTCATGATTTAGAAGCAAGATAAAAAGACTCAAATTCATCCAAAATATCCTGATCACTCTTGATACCGCCCCATTCCTCCTTCAGATAGTTGTCGACAAAATCAAACAATCCAATCTTGCCTTTTTCAGATAAATAGATTGACTTTCTATCAATTATATTATCGAATAGAATGGGAACATATTCCAGTGACAGTTCAGGCTTGTCATACACAATCGGCTTGATCTCAGTAACATCTCGATAAATAGCATCAATAATTGGAGCTCCAGATTTTTCATCATGATTGATCAAAGCATCTTTCGCTGCATTCCAGTTTTTAAAGCCAATAAACTCAGCATTGGGAAAGTTTTCTTTGCTCTCGGTTTCCCAGATTGAATTTTCAATAGAACCAATTTTAATTTTTGATTGCCTCAAAGTCTCTCCAAAGGATGGATCATCAGGATCGATTCCCAGAGAAGCAACAAATTTTCGATCTGCTAATAGTGCATGCCGAAAACTCATATACTGGATTGGAAAAGCATTATAAAGACGTTTGTAGGTTAAACCGAGCTTTCCAATTGCAAAATCAAAATCATCAGCCCCTACACGTTCAACAAGCTGATTGAGGTTTGTTGACGATCGGTCAAACTGAATGTCAACACCAAGTTTTGAGGCCAATCCCTGAGCCAAATCAATGTCAAACCCTTGAAGGTCCTCTGAACCCGGCTCAAGATAGTAAGCAGGCGGGGTGTTGTAGGGAGGTAAACCTACTTTCAAATAACCGCGTTCTTGAATGGTATTAATAAAAACATTCTCTGCCGCATAAACTGGGAATGGACTAAAGAACGAAGCAGCAAAAAAGACTGCCACGAAACAACCAAGAAGAAAACGAAGCATGTCGAGCCACTAGGGGCGAAGGAGCAAAAACGTTCATTTTCATCATAGCCATCGTCTTTACCTTAGCAATTACTCTTACGACAAAGACAAAAAACTAATAACCAATCCTCATTTAAATGAATAATATGTTTCCCTGCAAAATAAGTTGCAGAAAATTTCTTCTGCAAGAGATAGATCAGTGATCACATACAGCAAGGAGCCATCATACGGTTTCGGAACAACGGTCAAACAAATCATTCATATTGAAATTAGTCGACTCAGAAACCAGCCAAATCACAGAAGCGAAACCTGCATGCGGTAGAAAGAATTGAGAATAAAGTGCAGTCAATCAGTCTTCTGAGGTTCCTGAAGTTGACTCTAATTCGTTGAATTTATTGTTTGACTCAATGATATTAGCAGTCAACAAAGCAACGCAGACAATTCCTATTATTCCAAAAGAAATTGCAATGACCTTACCTAGCGAAGTAGTTGGAGTTATATCACCGTAACCAATCGTTGTCATCGTAACGATGGAAAACCAGAAAGCTCTGACGATGGAACCAAAGTGCTCAACATCATTATTTTTTTCAATCAAATAAATAAAAAACGCCATTAGATAAGTAACGATTGAAAGCAAAGCCAAGGGGAAAAATGTATAAGCCGGGGAATCAGTTAAGATGAAATATATGCGCTTGAGCACCCTCTGAAAACTTGAGAAGTAAATTGAAAGTAGAGACTTAAATATATAAATTCCAATAACAACAAAAGAATCATTCGGAAAGTATTCGGTAACCAATACGAGAACAATCAAAATATCAACCAATCCATATTTAGACAAAAAACCTTTTATAAAGCCTTTAAAGCTATACTCATAGTGTGCCCATGTATTTGCCAGCTTTCCAATATAATCAGCGATAAAAAATACTTCAATAAAATTCAATGTTGAATTCAAAAATACACGACCCTTTACAGTGTCAAACAAAGGCTCGGTGCTCAAAGCAATTTGAGCAAGCAATAAAACAATAACAGTGTTAAGAACTAAAGAATAATTATTACCAGGCAAGTTACCTGAGTAGTCCCCAAAATACCAAAGATCTGACTGCCTATAAACCATAAATCAAAGAACACCTCGTTTGATAACAAATAAACGCAAAATCGACCAAGAGCCGATCGTCACTTTGAAAGCTGCAATAATATTTAGAGCAGGAATGTAAATTTTCGGAGATATCGAAGCAAACACACTAGTAGGATATAAAAATGAACTGAATGTTGCCAACGCGAAAACAATAAAGCAGGCGACGGCAAATTTCTCTAAAGCCGGAGCATTTGCTTTGAAATAGAAATTCTCCACTTTCTGCAATCGTCCTGTCACCATCAATAATGTTATGGACGTGGCCCCAGCCACGCCGGAAGCAAACCCTCCACCTGGTGTTAAATGACCCTTTAAAGCAAGATCAATTGCAAGAAAACAACTTAAAAGAGCAGCAAAATCCAGTAGCAGGCAGACAGCCTGATCATTAATACCAATAAATCTTTCTTCTAAACTCTCCTCATGTAACAATATTTTTACTCCCAAACCTGCAATCGTAAAAACAATTACTTCTCCAACGGTATCAAATAATCGCGTAACTAAAATAACAGATGTTACTGAATTTGGAATTCTTGTGTATATGCTTAAATACGAAACAATGGATTCAGTATCTCTCGCGAGGGAATCATCACGGGTAAATAATATCATTAGCATCACTGACGCAATGGCTGCCAAATAAATAAATAGCTTGAAGGAATTAGCCGTTAAGTTGATTTCAATAAATCGGCGTAAATTGGCAATCATGATAGAGATGTGATATAAGAAAAATTAAAAGCAGCATGAGCACCATTATTGACAATAATCTCCTTAATATCTATCAACAAACTCTCTGCTTCTATGTACATTGTCTCCCCCATTAATAGCGCGTGAGGAGAACCAGATGATTTAGATGAAGAAAGAAATTCAAGATTCAAATTTAGATCTTGGACAAAAGGCTCGTCTTGGTAAATAATGCTTAAATGCAACTCATCAAAAATTGACTTGAAATACAATTTATCTTCACGCGTTGGGGGATTATTTTTATCGAAAATCACAACAATTGAATAGCAAGATCGAATCGTGACAATATAAAGTAAAGATGACAATAATGTGCCGACCATAACTTCAGTCAGTGCAACATCAGGCGCACCAACTAAAGCAAAAATCAATGCAGCAATACTTCCTAAAAATGATCGATATATTAAACTATTAATGGGTGAAGATGACCGAATTAAAAGAACACCCAGGATAGGGAGCAATAGCTCAAAAGGAAAAATAAGCGCAGTACTTACAAATGATTCACTCATCATGGTCGATCAGATATATTGGCAAGGATGTAGCTGAAGATCGTGTTCCACAAAGATAATGAGATTGCAGTTACAAGCAACAAGGGCCAATAGTTGGGTGATATAAGAAATAATGCAAATAATATCAACAAAGAACCAACACTGTCCGAGACAGTAAGTGTATGCAACTTATAAAAAATCGAATGTTTGCTATTTAATATTGGAAGTGTTCCCCAGAGCCAGAAAAATAGGCCTAACGCAAGAATTGAGTATGATAAAACTTGAATAATCATCATTAAATCCTCATCTCTAGCAATGAAAGAATGAGCATGCCTGCATCACCAATAATTAGAATAAAAGCCCCAATGCAACCAATCATCCAATCACCCCTGAATATTCCAAAAGCAACAATCATAAAAGCCAGTTTATTGCCAAAGCTGGATGCGTAAGCGATTCGTTCTGTAATAGAGTTAGTTTTAGATACTGCAAATATAGGGATCAAGCTGATCAACAACATGACGTAAATAACTGCAACCTCGAGTGGTTCAAGGCGAACAAGTGAGTTTTGAATCATTGATGGTTCTCCTTATTTTTTACTTGAGTAACAACATGAACCCTCCATGTTTCAGAACTATCTCGACGCGTCACAAGGGACATCGGGGTAAATGTAATTCTAAACAGATCAAAAAATTCAGAAAACTTGGAGCCATTTCTAGCTCTCACATTTATTTTTTCATTTTGAAAATCATCAACAGGATCTTTAATCAATAAAAGCTGAAAACTTTCCTTGATCATATCGAATGGAAGCCGAAGTATTAGCAGAAGTTCCGGAATAAGGGCATATATTTTCAGCTTGCGAAAATCCCCAAAAGGAATCAACAAAGAAATGAACAAGCCAATAAGTAAATTTGTTCTTTCCAGGCTAGATGTCACTAAGCACCAACATATGATGCGAAAGAAGAGAACTAAGATCAGTCTGGAAAAATTTGCCATTAGATCTTCAGATAAATAAGGTTGGCAAGCAACAGTGCTGCAACAAGAAATGGTGCACCGACCAGGTCCAAGGTGCGGGTGATGGGTTTAACGAACTCATCTGCTTGAATTCCAACAACGGAGACAAACAAAATCCCTCCCAGAATTGCTGAAATCACCGCGGACTGAACTGATGTGAATGTGACCAGTTCGGGTGCTGTGAATGAAGCAACCACCAAACTAACAACAGAAATCAGGAGAATATAATTAGTAGGCGTCGCAAAAATATCACGAAAATATTTTAATAATCGCGAAGAAGACAATGATAAATCGCGCCGATATTGCTTGATAAAAGTGGATAATCGGTCAAAAATCAGCCGTGCATACACTGTAGAGGTGAGAAGTGTTGTGGTTGCAAAAATAATTTTCGCTTCATAAGGAATATCATATTTAACCCAGTTTTTTGTGATAAATCCAGCCAGTAAAGGAAATCCCATAATTGATAAACTTGCAACAATAAAAACAACAACTCTCATCAATTCCTGGGCTGGAGGAATTTTTGAACCAAGATTATGATTGGTCGCGTGTGATAGGGATTCTTCAGATTGACTACTTTGAGATCCAGAAACCAAGGTGGAGAACAGCAATGCCTTGCAAATTCCATGCTGCATTGCATAGCTGCAGGCATAGGTGGGAGACAAAATTGCAATTCCAAGTTGAGATACTGAACTCCACCCCAGAGCACGACCACTTTCACGTTCAAACACAGCGTAAATAGCAGCGATGACAGCACTGATCACACCGATCACAACCATGGAGTCGCTGATCGGATTCAATATCTGACTCATCCGCGCAATCGGTGCAATTCCTGCACAGGTCACGCAGCCAGCCAGAACAGCTGACGATTGACAATTGGCATGAGAATAAATATTGGGCACCCAAAGTCCACAAAGAAAAACGCCTGACTTAGTCAACAAGCCAGCAACAATTAAACAGAGAGCTGTTTCTGGAGCCTTGACCAAATCTTCCAGGAGAAAGCTTCCTGTAAAAGTAAACGCTTGAACGACGCCGATTAAATAAATCAACATCGCGATACCACCACCAATTAAGTACTGGAAAGCATTAAATAATGATTTTTTATCATTACGGTCTGCAATCAATAAAAACGCTGAGAATCCCAATAACTCCAGTGATATAAACATACTGACCAAATCAACGGTCGTAAATGAAATCAAAAGAGCCGTGAGCAATACCAGACAAATTTGATAGTAGTAATGTGAAAAACGTTTTAAAAATAAACCAAAAACAATCAGCAATGTAATGCAGCTTCCAAAAATCAGCGGGAAACTATAGGCATCTACAGAAAACTGGATGCCGCCCTCACCAACCAGCGTGAATTGATAAGCAACATCTGTTCCGATGTATTGAAAACTCGCTGCTGCATAACCAAGCAGCATCAAAATACTGAGTGGAAATACAATTCTTGGTATGACACATCCCACAAAACCAATGAAGGCCGGAAGAAAAATTAATGCTGGAAAAATAATTTGAAAGTCAATCATTTTTCAAGATCTCGATAACGCAACATGGGAGATCGACGACCCAGCCTCAGCGCTATGGCACAAAGAAGAGCCTGTGTGGCAAAGCCAATCACGATGGCTGTCAAAATGATGGCTTGCGGATAAGGATCCGAATACGCGTTGTATCGCGTCGCTGAAACGATTGGTGTCTGAGAGCCAGCTGTGGCTGCGATCAGAACAAAAATACTAATTGTCGCGGTATCAATAACATCAAGCGCAAGCAAAGATCTCAGCATCGTTTTGGAATTCAATAGGCCAAAACACCCAATCACAATGAGAACAACCATTGGGATCAGCCTCAGCTTTTCCGGGGTTAATTCCATTCAAATATCTGATCTCTATAAGTGTAATCGGCGCCCATTGGCCGTCAAGTTACTGAGAATCTTTGTTGCTGATGATGACCTGGTCGATATCGTCTAAAATTTTTTATTGGAAAAATTTTGATGATCGGCTGGTTGAAGGGGGAAATTAAACACAGACTTCAACGCG
This sequence comes from uncultured Synechococcus sp., assembly GCA_913050565.1. Lineage (GTDB taxonomy): Bacteria > Cyanobacteriota > Cyanobacteriia > PCC-6307 > Cyanobiaceae > Parasynechococcus. The sequence continues at coordinate 11,662 of CAJWZW010000017.1, read as the reverse complement.
GCAATCGAAACCAGATTCTGCTTGCTTGTGCAGGAGTCGGGTATGAGATTCAGCTCACTGAAGGGGACTGGCAGAAACTCAACACCGAACAAGAGGTGGAGTTCTGGATTCATCAGGCCATCAGTGCTGACAACGTGCAGTTGTTCGGTTTCGGTTCCATTTCTGAACGAGATCTTTTCCGGGACTTGATCAGCGTCAGCGGTGTTGGACCACAAGCTGGCATGGGCCTTCTCAGTGCATGCAGCCTGAGTGAGCTTGTCTCCGCTCTGGTTCAATCCGATTACAAAACACTGTGCCGCGCTCCAGGGGTCGGCAAACGAACAGCGGAGCGCCTGAGTCTTGAACTTCGATCCAAGCTGCTGAACAGTTCTGCTGACCTCACGCAGGACATGACCGACCTCTCCGGAACAAGTCCGCAACTGATCAGCACACTCGAGGCGCTGGGTTACGAAGCCTCTGAGATCAATCGAGCCATCAAGCTCATTGGTGCGCGGGGTACCGGCTCTGCGAATGACGATGAAGAAACCTGGTTGCGCGCCTGCATCAGAGTGATGTCAGAGGATGGGCCCTGAAGAGGTAAAGTGGTTTTTTGCACGAACTGGGCCGCTCCCCGCGCATGTCGTTAGATACCACTGAGAAGCAACAGCTGATCAACACCCATCAGACCCACGGCACTGACACAGGTTCCGCTGAAGTCCAGGTCGCCATGTTGAGCGAGCGGATCAACCGCCTCAGCAGCCATCTCCAGAACAACATTCACGACTTCTCTTCCCGACAGGGGTTGTTGAAGATGATCGGACGGCGCAAGCGGCTGCTCAGCTACATGCGCAGCAAAAGCGAGCAACGCTACGTGGATACGATCGCCAAACTGGGCATCCGAGGCTGATCCCAGCAACCACCATGCCCGACACGCGGAGTTCCCTTCCCTTTGAACCCAAAGGGTCGAAGCAGGTTTCGGGCAAAAAAGGGGACAAGACCGTCACCCCCTCCGTGAGGCAGGAAGCCATCCCTCGCTACGTCGCCGATCGCATGGCTCGGCGAGTTGCTGTGTTCACCGGGTTGCCCACCATCGCTGGCATGGGCGTTTTTGTCGGCAGCTATCTCCTGATCACCAGAGGTGTTGCCGACATCGCACCGGGGCTGACTCTGGCGACGTCCGGGGCCTTCTTTCTGCTGGGACTGGTAGGTCTGAGCTTTGGTGTGCTCAGCTCGAGCTGGGATCCAGATCCCGGAAGCGTTCTTGGCTTTGAGAATCTCAAACCCAATCTTCAGAGAATGCGGGAAACGATCCGCGCAGCCAAAAACAAACCCCGGGATGATTGATCAGCGGTCAATCGATCAGCTGATTGCAGTCAATCAGCTCAGAACCATTCTTTCGCTGCGACGTGCTCTGAAATCCTGCTGAAGCAGGGATTCAACGGCAGCATCGGCATTGCGTACACAGAACTGCGGACCCAGCCGTACGTAGCGAATGGAAGCGCCATCACTGACTTCAGCGATAACGGGAACCTTGACGCCGAGCTCATCCCGCTCAGGCCGATGCTGGTTGAGGCATTCCCTCAGCTTGTGCTGGATGGCAATGTCGCTGGCCTGTGCTGATGGGAGCTCCACCAGGAGAAGGTTGAGCTCATCGATGGCACGGCAGTCATCAATGATCAACTGAACACGCTCGTCTCTGCGATCGACCCCAGCCCAGACCAGCAGACGTGCTTCGGCCATGAGGTGATCCGCAAGACGTGCATAGCTTTTGGGAAACACCACCGCCTCGCAGCTGCCCGTCAGATCTTCAAGCTGGAGGATCGCCATGCGATCCCCCTTTCTGGTCGTCACCTGACGCAGTTCGGTGATCATCGTGATCGCACTGACTTTGGCTTTATCGGGCTGTTCCTCGAGGGATCCCAGACCGATGGGAGCCAGAAGCCGTGACGACGGGGTCAGCTGTTTCAGCGGATGATCGGACAGGTAGAAACCGACCAACTCCTTTTCCAGACGCAGCTTTTCTGTGGGTGGGTAGTCCGCCACAGGTGATGCCTTGGGAGCCAGGCTGAGGTCGGTGGGACCATCGGCATCGGCTGGAGCCGCCATCAGATCAAACAGGTTGCCCTGACCGCTGTCTCTGTCCTTGGCTCTTGAAGAGGCCCAGTCGAGCAGAAGCTCAAGATCGGCCATGAGCTGGGCGCGATTGGCATCAGGATCGAGAGCGTCGAGGGCGCCCGAGTGAATCAACGACTCAAGACTGCGCCGATTCAGAACTGAGGAAGGGATCCGGTCGCAGATATCCGCAAGAGATCGGAACGGGCCATCCGACTGACGCGAGGCAATCAACTGACGGATGGCACCATCGCCGAGATTTCGGACGGCCGAGAGACCGAAAAGGATGCGATCACCATTGGGAGTGAAGTCGGTGAGAGAAGCATTCACATCGGGGGGCATCACCTCGATCCCCATGGCGTTGCAGTTGGAGATGTAACGCTGCACCTTGTCGGCGGCACCTGCATTCACCGTGAGCAGCGCGGCCATGTAGGCCACCGGATAGTGAGCCTTGAGATAAGCGGTTTGATAAGTCACCGCGCCGTAGGCCGTTGAGTGACTCTTGTTGAAGCAGTACTCGGCGAAGAGAACCATCTGGTCAAACAGTTCGTCGGCGACCTTCTCATCCACTCCACGCTCGGACGCACCCTTGACGAAGATTCCGCGATGCTTCTGCATCTCAGACACCTTTTTCTTGCCCATCGCTCGGCGAAGAAGATCGGCCTGACCCAGCGAATAACCCGCCAGATCCTGAGCGATTCTCATGATCTGCTCCTGATAGACCATGATCCCGTAGGTCTCACTGAGGATCGGTTCCAGGATCGCGTGAGCGAAATCAATCGCTTCACGACCGTGTTTTCGGTTGATGAACTTGGGGATCAATCCAGCATCAAGAGGGCCGGGTCGGTACAGGGCCAGGATCGAGGAGATGTCTTCCAGCGATGACGGCTTGAGATCCCGCACGATCTGTCGCATGCCGCTGGACTCAAGCTGGAAGATGCCCTCAAGATCACCTCGGGCCAGAAGGGCGAACGTCTCTTCATCCTGCGGTGGGAGCCTGTCGGGATCCACACGGGTTCCACTGCTGACCTCAACCAGCTCCAGTGTTTTTTCAATCATCGTGAGGTTCTTCAACCCCAGGAAGTCCATCTTGAGAAGCCCCATGGATTCAACGTCCTCCATGAAGTACTGCGTGATGACCTGACCGTCGTTGTTGCGCTGCAACGGCACGAGTTCATCGAGTGGATCAGCTGCAATCACAACCCCTGCCGCGTGCACACCGAAGGTCTTGTTGGTGCCTTCGATGCGCATGGCCATATCGACCCAACGCTTCACATCGGGGTCTGCCTTGTACTTCTCGCGGAACTCAGGATTCGGAGATTCATCGCCAATCATGGCCTTGAGCTTGGCGGGCTTCCCTCGAACAACAGGAATCAACTTGGCGAGTCGGTCGGCATCCCCGTAGGGAATATCCAGCACGCGGGCAACATCCTTCAGCACAGCCTTGGAGGTCATGCGGTTGAAGGTGATGATCTGCGCCACCTTGTCCTCGCCGTATCGCTCGGTGACGTAGTCGATCACTTCACCACGACGTTCGATGCAGAAGTCGGTGTCGATATCCGGCATCGATTTGCGTTCCGGATTGAGGAAGCGTTCGAACAACAACCCGTTGCTCACCGGATCGATGTTGGTGATTCCGAGGGAATAGGCCACCAGAGAACCTGCCGCAGAACCACGTCCGGGACCCACGGGAATATTTTTTTCACGGGCAAAGCGGATGTAATCCCAGACCACCAGGAAGTACGTGGGAAAACCCATCTGTTCCATGATCTTCAGCTCATGGACCATGCGCTCGGCGTAATCCGCTGGAAGGGTGTCATCAGGCTGAAGCTCAAGCCTGTCCCGCAGACCGTTCTCGGTCACTTCGCGGAGATACGTCACCGCGGTGTGACCCTCCGGAATGGGGAACCGCGGCATCTGATAGCGGCCGAGAATGTCGTAAGGCTCCACTTTTTCAGCCACTTTCACCGTGTTGGCGATTGCCTTCTGAACCACATCCGGTTCCAGGTGATCCGCGAAAAGACGGCCCATCTCCTCCTCCGTCTTGATGTATTCCGTCCCCGTGTATCGCAACCGCTTTTCGTCGGTGATCAGCTTGCCTGTCAGAACGCAGAGCAGGGCGTCATGGGCTTCAACGTCCTGTTTGCTCAGATAATGGGCGTCATTGGTGGCCACCAGCTCGATTCCGAGCTCAGCGGCGATTTTGACGATCTCCACGTTGACGATCCGATCCTCAGGCGAACCGTGGTCCTGAATCTCCAGATAGAAGTCGTCGCCAAAAACCTGCTGGTACCAGCGGGCGACATCGCGCGCCACCTCGGGTCGCCCCCGGAGTATGGCCTGTGGAATTTCTCCCCCTAAACAGGCGGTGGCAACGATCAGCCCCTCGCTGTACTGCTTGAGCAGATGCTTGTCGACGCAGGCCCGGGAAAAGATGCCGCGGCCTCGCATTCCACGCAGATGGCTGATGCTCGTGAGCTTCACAAGATTCCGATATCCGGTCTCGTTCTTGGCCAGAACAACGAGGTGATATCGCCTTTCCTTCTTCGGCTGAGGATCGTCGATCGATCCGTTGATCACATACATCTCATTGCCGATGATCGGCTTGAGATCCGTTCCCTGACAAAGCTTGAGCAGCTCAATGGCGCCATACATCACCCCGTGGTCGGTGAGAGCGATGGCAGGCATTCCCAGCTCCTGTGCACGCTCAACCATTGCCGGCAGCTGCGACGCCCCATCCAGGAGGCTGTAGTCGCTGTGGTTGTGGAGAGGGACAAAAGCCATACCCTCAGCCTAGGCCCCAACGCAAGATCAAGCGTTCAAGGCACAGCAGAAACACCAGATGTGGCGCCTATGGCACCAAGGCAGCCTCAGGACGTGATGCCATCACATCAGCGGCCTGTTCGTACTGATGGGCAACCTGCAGCAATCTCGCTTCCTCCAGCACGTTGCCGATCAACTGCACACCAATGGGAAGACCGGACTGGCTGAAGCCGCAGGGAACGCTGATGGCTGGCAAACCGGCGAGGTTCACGGGAATGGTCAGCAGATCCGCCAGGTACATCGCCAGCGGATTGTCGGCATGGGCTCCGGTTTTGAACGCCGTGGACGGAGCCGTGGGGGTGAGCAGGACATCCACCTGCTGGAAGGCCGCATCGAAATCGCGCCGAATCAGGGTGCGCACCTGCTGAGCTTTTTTGTAGTAGGCATCCACGTAACCGGCGGAGAGGGCGTAGGTGCCGATCAGAATCCGTCGCTGCACCTCAGCTCCGAACCCTTCCGCGCGGCTTGAGGAGGTCATGGCCGCCAGGCTCTCGGCATTTTCAGCACGGAACCCGTACTTGACGCCGTCGTAGCGGGCCAGGTTGGCGGAGGCTTCCGAAGGAGCAATCACGTAGTAGGTGGCGATCCCGTCGTTGAAGCGGGGACAGCTCACATCGACCAGTTCCGCACCCAGTGACTCGAGCAGTGCTGCGGACGCCTGGACTGAAGCCTTCACCTCGGAGTCGAGCCCCTCGGCCTCAAAGCATTCGCGGATGATGCCCACCTTCAAACCCTTGATCGGCTGATCCAGCGCGGCGGTGTAGTCGGGCACGTCCGCTTTGAGGCAGGTTGAATCGCGTGGATCCGGGCCTGCGATCACCTGAAGCAACTCGGCGGCATCCGCCACAGACGTGGCGAAGGGACCCACCTGATCCAGGGAACTGGCAAAGGCCACAAGCCCCCAGCGGCTCACTCGCCCATAGGTGGGTTTCAGACCGACCACTCCACAGAAGGACGCCGGTTGTCGGATGGACCCCCCCGTGTCCGAACCAAGGGATGCCAGGCAACTGCCGGAGGCGACGGCCGCCGCGCTTCCACCGGAGCTTCCCCCCGGTACGTGGGCTGTGTTCCAGGGGTTGAGAGTGGCTCCGAATGCCGACGTTTCGGTGGAGCCTCCCATCGCAAACTCGTCCAGATTGGTCTTGCCGACCAGGACGCCGCCGGCTTTCCAGAGGCGATCGGTGACGGTGGCTTCGTAGGGCGGAACAAACTGCTCGAGCATGCGGCTGGAGCAGGTGGTGCGGACACCCTGAGTGCAGAGGTTGTCCTTGATCGCCAGGGGGATTCCGGCGAGTGAACCCAGTGATTCACCGGCGGCACGGGCCTCATCAATGCGGCTCGCTTCAGCGCGGGCCCGATCTGCGGTGACCTCGACGTAGACGTTGAGACTCGACTCGGAGGTCTCAATCCTCTTGAGATGCTGATCGACCAGTTCCCGGGAAGAGACTTCACCGCTCTGAAGTCGCTGACGCCACGCGCTGATCGTCATGAACCTGCGATCTGTTGCAGGGGCGACGCTATCAGCTGAGAGCTCAGCCCTCGGCTGCAATCGTCAGCGGCTCGGAGCGGCGTGTGCGCAGGACGGCATGACTCATCGACTGCGGCTCCTCTGAACTGACATCCTCGAGAAAAACGGGCAGCTCCTTCTCCAACCCACGACGGGTGACGAAAGGGCCGAACCAGTAGGTCACATCAGGGCCTGAGGTTTCAACCCGGGCCCACCAGGCCACACCGAGACCGTTGGCCAGGCTTCGCAGCGGCCGGATCAGTGGGCTCATCAGCTGAGGAACAGGAACAGATTCATTTTGCCGCGATCGAGAGAAAAAAAAGTGATCCGTGAGGCGAACTTAGTTGGAGAGCTGGATGCTCTCGTCGAAAAGGATCTCCGCGTCCCCGGCCGATGCGGATGCCGAAAGATTGATCTCAATCGGTTCCGGCTCCTGCACAGGAGTGGCCATGGGCTGTTCAGATTCGGGTTCTGAGGCTGACGAGACGGACGTTGGTTCCGGCTCGTCTTCCGTCACCCGACGCGGGCGAACGATCGGTGGCGAGGGCGCCTGGCCATGGATGTCCTTCATCCAGTTGCGGCGCGCCACCTCGTAGACACACAGGGCGGTGGCCACCGATGCGTTGAGGCTTGGGGTGATGCCGCGCAGCGGAATGCGAACCAGCTGATCGCAGTGACGGCGGGTGAGCAGGGAGAGACCCTGATCTTCCGAACCGGTGACCAACACGATCGGACCATCCAGATCGATATCGGTGAGGGTCACATCCCCCTCTGCTGCAAGTCCGATCACCCGATAACCGGAATCCTTCAGTTTCTCCAGGGAGCGGTTGAGGTTGACGACACGGGCCACGGGCATGTGTTCCAGGGCTCCGGCGGCCACCTTGGCGGCTGAACCGGTGAGTCCGGCACTGCGTCGTTGCGGCAGCACGACGCCATGGGCACCCATCGCCTCGGCGGAACGCACGATGGCGCCGAGATTGTGGGGATCCGTGACTCCGTCGAGCGCAAGCAACAGCGCAGGTTCGCCGAGCTCGGAACAGCCATCGATCAGGGTGTCGAGATCGAGTGTTTCAGCGGCCGCGGTCTGCAGGGCGATGCCCTGATGGACTGAACCACCTGTGATCTGGCCGAGCCGGGCCCAGGTGACCTCTTCAACGAGCACCCCCGATGCCTTGGCTTCACGCAGGAGCTGCAGAAATTTCGCGGCACTGCGCATCTCGGGAGTGCACCAGATCCGGTGGATCGGCCGGCCCGATTCCAGCGCCGCCAGAGAAGCATGACGTCCCCAGATCAGATCATCCGCCGGAGGCGTCGCAGCAGCGGCCTCGGGTTGTTGCGGAGGAGCTGATCGCTCGAAACGCTCCTGTCTGCCTGCCGATGCTCCGTAGCGGGCCCTCGCCGGTGAACGTTCATCTCCGGATTGACGCCGATCGGGGAAACGCTTCTGTCCACGATCCCGGTCCATGGAACGGTCGGGACGATCGCGGAAACGACCCTGGCTGGAGCGGCTGTCGTCATTGCGTCGTCCGGGCGCGAATCGAGGTGATTCGGATCGAGCTGATTCGGATCGATGCCCTCCTTCAGAGCGTCGCTCTCCGTTCCAGCTCCGGTTCACGCGTCCGGCATCCCCTCGAACGGGGCCGGAACGGGCACCTCCTGTGCGACCAGCTCCCGTACGAGGACCTGCTGAATAGCCACCCCCTGAACGGCCGCCGCCGGAACGCGGTCCCCCGTAACGAGAAGCTCCGGAACGTTCACCCCCTGAACGGCTACCACCACCTCGGGATGCACCACCCCAGCCTCCCGCTGAGCGTTCGTCGCGTCCACGACCTTCTGAAAAACGACCTCCGGTTCGATTCTCGGATGAACGGCCTGAAGGTCGCCCCCGATACCTGTTGTCTCCATCGCGCTTTTCACCATCGCGATCCCTGTCGCGACCGGGTCCACTCCAACCCCCATTCCCTCGGCCGGCATTGCCGCCATCGCGGTAGGGGCCGCCGGAACGGCGTTCAAAGCGAGGGCTCATGGCGGGGAAGTTATTGAGGATTGGATCCGGCGCGCTGCAGATGATCCAGGAGCTCTGCAAGCCGGTCTGGGTTGTTCAGAAACAGCCAGCCAACCATTGTCTCAAACCCCGTGGCCCTGCCATAAACCGCAGCATCAGCGCGACGGGGGCCACGGCCGGCGCTGTTACGGCCGCGACGAACCCAGTCCAGCTCTTCATCGCTCAGAAGCTGCATCTCTTCCAGCCATGTGAGAGCCGTTGATTGAGCATCGGCGCGCACATCGGCCACCACCGCTTTGTGCAGGGCATCTGATCGACCCGGTCGCAGACCATGCCGGAGTCTCTGGTGAAGCTCCCACACCGCATCTCCGATCCAGGCGAGCTGAAGCGGGCCGAGAGCCTCGAGATCAGACTTCGGTGCCTGACACCGGATCCAGTCGCTCAAGCTGCCAGCTGATCGATGGCGGTCGACAGATCCGGTGCAAGGTGCAGAAAATCTTCCAGTCGGACCAGCTTGATCGTCTGGGCGACCCGCGGGTTGCCGACGATGTTGAACGAACGTTTCTGATCGGTGCACTGCTTGGCCAGTTGCACCAGAGCGCCGAGCCCCGATGAATCGAGAAAGTCGATTTTGCTGAGATCCAGCACCGCAGGGGAGGCACTGGTTTTCAGCACGTTCACGACGTACTCCATGAATTGCTTTTCGGAGTAGGCATCGAGCTGACCGGTGAAATAAAACACCAGACAGGCACCGTTCTGCTTGAAGCCTCCTCTCAGGGAGACGGTCAGTCTTTGCAGTTCACTGATGGGACCAGTCCCCCAGACGTCGTCGGGCCGAAGTGTAGTGATCCCGACCGGTGTCAACCACCTCAGCGTCGACGATCCGCCATCAACGCAACGAAACGGGCGAAATGGTGATCGGCATCGTGGGGTCCGGGACTGGCTTCGGGATGGTATTGAACGCCGAAAACAGGCTGCTGACGATGCTGGAACGCGGCCACAGTGCGGTCGTTGAGGTTGAGATGGGTGACCTCGACCGATTCCGCCGCCAGTGAATCAGCATCCAGGGCAAATCCATGGTTCTGGCTGGTGATCTCCACCTGACCTGTGGTGCCGCAGGGATGGTTCAGGCCCCGGTGGCCATAGGCAAGCTTGAAGGTTCGTCCACCGAGGGCCAAACCGAGAATCTGATGGCCAAGACAGATTCCGAACAAGGGAAGCTGAGCCTGTTGCAGAAGCTGGCTGGCCAGGGCAATGCCGCTGGTCACCGCAGCGGGGTCTCCGGGTCCGTTGGAGAGAAACACCCCATCGGGCTGATGGGACATCACCTGATCGAGATCAGCGTGGGCGGGAACCACGGTGACATCGCAACCATGGGCCACAAGGCGATCGAGGATGGCCCGCTTGATGCCGAAGTCAACAGCGACGACGTGAAACGCGCCCCCTGCACCGGATTGGATGCGCTGATCGAATCCAACAGAGCAGGCCGACGTCCAGCGGTAGTGATCTGACGTTGTGACCTGATCCGCCAGATTCAGCCCCTCCATGCTGGGGGCGTCCCTGACTTCGGCGAGCAGATCCTTCGGTGGGCGGCCATCGCTGCTGATCACGCCGTTCATCGCTCCCACCTCGCGCAGGTGGCGCACCAGGGCTCGCGTGTCCACACCGCAGATGCCGACGAGACCGTGCCGCTGCATCCACTCCTCGAGTGGCTCTCGGCAGCGCCAACTGCTGGGGCGAGGGGCCAGTTGCCTGGCGATCACACCGCGGGCGTGGGGAACATCCGCTTCCTGATCATCGGGATTGACACCGGTGTTCCCGAGTTCGGGATACGTGAAACTCACCAGCTGCCCGGCATAGGAAGGATCGGTCAGAACCTCCTGATAACCGGTCATGCCCGTGTTGAACACCACCTCACCCAGCGCGGTTCCCCTGCTCCCGAAGGACTGTCCCGTCAACACCGTTCCATCCGCGAGGACGAGATGTGCCGGTTCGGCTTTGGACGGAGGCATCAGTGACGTGTGCCGGCTTGATTCAGATGGTCATTCTCCATCTCCATCCGCCAGGACCTTCCGCAGTTCCACGAGACGCTGCCAGGGGAGGCCTGCATCGAGGGCGGCGACCGCCTGAGCGGCCGCCTGGCCAAGGTCCGTTTCCAGTCCGGAGGACCAGAGAACCAGGGCCGTGTTGAACGCGACGGCATCGCGCTGGGCTGCGCTGCCCTGGCCGCGCAACACCGCTTCAAGAATGGTCTGGTTCACCATCAGATCTCCGCCGCGCAGGGTTTCCAGTGGTGCGCTCGTGAGTCCGAGATCCTCGGGCCTGAGCAGGCGTTCAACAATCTCTCCCCCCTCGATCAGGCGGAGATCGTTGTCACCGGCCAGAGACGCTTCGTCCAGCCCTCCGGCGCCATGGACAACGATCGATCGGTCAACCCCAAGCCGCAGCAGTGCTCCAGCCATCGGATCCAGAAGATCAGGCTTGGCCACACCGAGCACCTGGGCCTGGGGGCGCAGTGGATTGACCAGCGGGCCCAGGAGGTTGAACACCGTGCGAACACCAAGGCTCTTCCTCAGAGGTGCCAGGTTGACCAGAGCTGGATGCCAGGCCGGAGCGAACAGAAACGTGACGCCGGTGCCGGTGATCGCGTCCACCACCGTCTTGAGAGGAGCCTTGAGATTGAGGCCAAGGCCTTCGAGCACATCCGCGGAACCGACCTTGCCGCTGGCGCTGCGGTTGCCGTGCTTGGCCACCTTCACACCGCAGGACGCCGCGGTGAAGGCAACGGCCGTGGAGATGTTGAACGTGTCAGCACCGTCACCACCGGTGCCGCAGGTATCCACCATCAGCAGATCGGGGCGGGGACAGGGCAACGGGCAGGCCTCCCGCAGCACAGCCGCCATGGCAGCCAGTTCCTCAGCCACCAGGCCCTTGGCGCGCAGACCCGCCAGAAAACCGCCCGTCTGCACCGGGGTGAGCTCCTCAGCCAGCCAGGCCTGCATCAGCTGGGTCGCCTGAATCGCTGACAGCGCCTCCCCCTGCAGCAGCTGCTCGAGCAGGGCAGGCCAGGACGAAACGTCAGCGGACATCGGATCGGTGCAACGGGACTCACTATCCCGCGATTCAACGGTTCCTGACCAGCCGTTCACCGGCTCCGACCGCCACACTCCTAGGTTGAACCACCCAGACCAAAACCGGCATGGCGGCGATGCGCCTGGACCTGATCGGCCGCTACC
>CAJWZW010000016.1 GCA_913050565.1 uncultured Synechococcus sp. | reverse complement strand
ATCACATTCACACCCTGGCCGCGACAGGACTCGCAGCGACCTCCCTTCACGTTGAAGCTGAACTGCCCCACCTGATAACCGCGGGCCTTGGCTTCAACCGTGGCTGCAAAAACCTGACGGATCGGATCAAATGCTCCGGTGTAGGTGGCAGGGTTTGAGCGAGGTGTTCGTCCGATCGGGCTCTGATCAATCACGATCACCTTGTCAATCGACTTGAGTCCCCGCAGTTCACCCAGTCCCTGGGGGAAAGGAACCTTCAGTCCCAGGCCGTTCTCGAGAGCCGGATGGAGCAATTCATTGACGAGGGTGCTCTTGCCGCTGCCGCTGACTCCGGTTACGGACACGAGCCTGCCGAGCGGAAACTCGACGGTCACATTCTTGAGATTGTTGCGATTGCAGTTGATCAGCTTCAGAGAGCGTGTGCCGCTCTGCCGACGCTCCTGGGGAGTTGGAATCGAACGACGGCCACTGAGGTAGGCGCCTGTGAGGGACGCCTCACTGCTTACAAGATCTTCAAAGGAACCCTCCGCAACGATGTGGCCGCCATGCACCCCCGCACCGGGACCGATGTCCACAACGTGGTCGGCAGCACGAATGGTGTCCTCGTCGTGCTCCACGACCACCAGGGTGTTCCCCAGATCGCGCAATCGCACCAGGGTGTTGAGCAAGCGGTCGTTATCGCGCTGGTGAAGGCCGATGCTGGGCTCATCCAACACGTACAGAACCCCGGTGAGGCCAGCGCCGATCTGGGTGGCCAGTCGAATCCGCTGCGCCTCTCCTCCGGAGAGCGTCATCGCCGGACGATCCAGACTGAGATAGTCCAGACCGACATCGAGCAGGAATTTCAACCGGAGCCGGATCTCACGCAGCACCAGATCACCGATCTGGATCTGACGGTCATTCAGTAGTGGCTTCGAACCTTCATGGCTGCCGACCCCCATCAGCTGCTCGATGCGATCGAGGGTTTCTCCAACACTGACGGAGGTGAGTTCAGGAATGTGAAAAGGACCCACCTGAACAGCGAGGGCTTCCGGACGCAGGCGCTGGCCGCTGCAGGCTTCACAGGCGACCAGTTCCAGGTATTTCTCCAGCTTCTGCCGTTGAGCTTCACCACTGGCATCCCGCAGCTGACGCTCCAGAATCGGCAGGATCCCTTCAAACGGCCTGTTGTAACCGGCCTTGCCTTTGCGGTATCGGCTGTCCGCCTGGATCAGGATCGGTTCCCGACTGCCATGAAGCAGAACATCCCTCTGTTCATCGCTGAGCTGATTCCAGGGTGTTTTGATCTCGAAGCCGAAGGCTTCGCCAACGGAATAGAGCAGTGAGAAGTAGTAGCTGTTGTCTTTTTCAGCCCAGGGAGCAACCGCTGCATACACCGGCTGAGAGGGATCAGGAATCACCCGATCCACAGTGAACTTGCGGAGGTGACCAATGCCATGACAGGCATCGCAGGCGCCATAGGGGCTGTTGAACGAGAACAGACGCGGAGACAGCTCCTCCATCACCGCACCGTGAACCGGGCAGGCGAAGTTCTCGGAATAGAGACGTTCCCGATCCACACCATCGGGCAGCTCCTCCCCCTTCTTGGGCACCACCTCCACCAGAGCCAGGCCATCCCCCCGCTTGAGGGCTGTTCGCAGCGAATCGGTGAGACGCTCCTGAACCCCGTCACGGGCCACCAGACGATCCACCACCACTTCAATGTTGTGACTGTGGTTCTTGTCCAGCTCAATGTTGTCTGACAGTTCGCGAACCTCACCGTTGGTCCGCACTCGCGCAAAGCCTTCAGCCGCAAGTCCGCTGATCAGCTTGGTGTGGGTTCCTTTCTTGCCCCGCACCACCGGTGCGAGCAACTGATAGCGGGTTCCCTCCGGCAGAAGCTGAATCTGATCGACCATTTCGTCGATGCTCTGCGGCTTGATCGAACACCCGCACTTGGGGCAATGGGGCTCCCCGGCCCTTCCGAAAAGCAGGCGGAGGTAATCCTGAATCTCCGTGACGGTTCCAACCGTTGAGCGGGGATTGTGACTGGTGGATTTCTGGTCGATCGAAATCGCCGGAGACAGGCCTTCGATGGCGTCCACATCCGGCTTGTCCACCTGGCCCAGAAACTGTCGGGCGTATGCGGAGAGACTTTCGACGTAACGGCGCTGACCCTCCGCGAAAATCGTGTCGAAGGCCAGTGAACTCTTGCCGCTGCCACTCACCCCGGTGAACACAACGAGTTTGTTCCGGGGGATCGTGACGTTGACGTTCTTGAGATTGTGCTGACGTGCACCTCTCACCCGGATCACATCGTCCTGCTGGTTCACCGGCCGCGGCAGGGATGTTGGCTTCGAATCAGTGCTCTTGGCAGCAGCTCGCCCCATGACGCCCCGATCGAAAGCACAAAAGCTTAAGAACTCCGGCCGTGATCAAGCCGATCGCTGGTCCAGCAGGCTTGCCGCATAGGCATCGGCCTGCTCTCCTCCAGCCAGCTCCGCCAGTTCCTGACGACGGGCCTGAGTGTCCCGCAGATGGGACACCCGGGAGTGGGTTTCCCCGTTGATCACTGTCTTGCTCACCTGGAAGTGATGATCCGCCACAGCTGCAACCAAAGGCTGGTGCGTCACACAGAACACCTGTCGTTGCCGGGCGAGCGAACGAAGAAGATCCGCCATCGCTCCGCTGACACGACCGCTCACACCGGCATCGATTTCATCGAACAACAGCGTGCTGGAACCATCCACGGCAGCCAGGATCGTTTTGAGAGCCAGCAGGAACCGTGACATCTCACCGCCTGAGGCAACATCCGTCAAAGGGGCCATGGCCTGCCCGGGATTGGCGGAAAACAGGAAGCGCACCGCATCGGCTCCATGCTCTGCAGGCTCTGTGGAGAGCAGCTCAACCGAAAAACGAACGTTCACCAGGCCCATTGGGGGCAACAGATCCAGAAGAGCGGATTGCAGCTTCTGCCCAGCCCGCTGACGCGCCTCATGCAGATCGGAGTTGATGCGATCCCGTTTCAACCTCTGCTCGAGCTCGGCAGCCTGCAATCGTTCCAACTCGGCAGCGAATCCACCCTCAGCCAGACGTTCACGAAGGGAATCGCGACGGTCGATCAGTCCGGCAAGGTCAAGACCCTGTTGGCGCTGCAGCCGCTTGAGATCGACGAGGCGGCACTGAATCCGGTCGAGATGATCCGGATCGCTCTCCAGCGCGAAGCTGTACTGATCCAGGGATCGAAGCAACCCTTCAATCACCGCCTCCACATCCAGAGCCTGGTCTCGCAGGGATTCCAAGGAGGAATCGAACTGGGCCATCGCCTGAAGCTCCTGAATGGCAACGGCCAGGTGTTCCTGCAGAGACGGCGCCTCGTCCGCTCCGTCGCGTAACCGTCTGAACAGGCAGGCAAGCCCCTCCTGCAGCCGAACCCCGTGGACAAGACGATCCTGCTCCTGCTCCAGCAGCAGCTGTTCGCCGGGATCATCCAGTTGTGCTGCTTCGAGCTGCTCGAGGAGCTGATCCTGTTCAGAACGTTCCTCTTCACTGCGTTGCTGCTCCTCCTGACATCTCCTCAGGGCCGCCGCTGAATCCCGCCACTGATGCCAGGCGATTGCCGCTTGCTGCAGCCTTGTCGCCTGCTCCTCGCCACCGAGACGATCCAGCCAGTCGCGCTGCTGCCCGGGACGGGACAGTTGCTGCGTCTGTCCCTGAACGGTGAGGTCGATCAGCAGAGGACGCAGATCCTGAAGTTGCTGGCGATTAACTGCTGTGCCGTTGAGGCGGGATCGACTGGAAAAACGATCTCCCTCCTGCCGTTTCCACTCCCGGCTGATCAGCAGTTCGTCCTCGGGATCAAATCCCGCTTCCACCAACCAGTGGTGCAGAACGTCATCGAGCTGAAAACTGGCTTCGATCCGGGCACGCTCGCACCCACTGCGGAGCAGACGAATTCCTGCTGCGCCCTGAGCACCACCCAGAACAGCATCCAGGGCATCGAGAAGGATGGATTTTCCGGCACCTGTCTCACCGGTGAGCACTGTGAAGCCAGCACGGAACTCAAGCTCGAGCTGGTCGATCAGGGCAATGTTCTGCAGCTGCAGACCGGTGAGCACAACAAGCCCGGTGACGAATCCGACCGTAGCGGCGACATGGTTCGTTTAGAAGGGGGGGCGTAATGGCCCCAACAACCATGACGGCGGAACTAGGGGATTTCATCGAAGCAGCTGGTCTGCTCGAGTACGACCCTGCTGCCATCACGAGGATTTATGCCGGACACCCTCAGAGGCTGATCCGCAGACTCTGGCAAACCCTGGTGCCGATCGGTCTGCTGCTGCTGGGGGTGGCCTTTGACTGGATTTTCCAGTTGCTGAAGGATGAAAGCCGCGCTCGATCCAGGGCCCGTGAGTGTGCCGAACTGCTGGTGGATCTTGGTCCGGCATTCATCAAGGCAGGACAGGCCCTCTCCACCCGACCGGACATCGTTCCACCTCTTCTTCTGGAGGAGCTGGCACAGCTGCAGGACCAACTCCCAGGCTTTGACAGCGACCTGGCCATGGCCTGTATCGAGGAGGACCTGGGTGCACCGGTTGAAGAGATTTTCGAACAACTGGACAGGGATCCCATTTCTGCAGCCTCTCTGGGCCAGGTGCACAAGGGGACCCTCAAGGACGGCAACAGGGTCGCCGTCAAGGTTCAGCGCCCTGGATTGCGTGAACAGATCACACTCGACCTCTACATCGTTCGGAATATCGCTGCCTGGCTGAACAGCAACGTCGGTTTGATCCGCAGTGACCTGGTTGCACTGATCGATGAACTGGGACGGCGTGTTTTCGAGGAGATGGATTACCTGAATGAGGCTTCCAACGCCGAAGCCTTCCGGGATCTGCACGTCCACAATCCCCGCATCGCTGTCCCTGCGATCTACCGGGAGGCCACAAGCCGTCGTGTTCTCACGATGGAGTGGATCGATGGTGTGAAGCTGACCAATCTCGATGCCGTGCGCGAGCTGGGGATCGATCCCGACGACATGGTGGAGGTTGGCGTCAACTGCAGCCTTCAGCAGCTGCTTGAACACGGCTTCTTTCACGCCGATCCCCATCCCGGAAACCTTCTGGCCCTGAAGGACGGCCGGCTCTGTTATCTCGATTTCGGGATGATGAGTGAGGTGAGTCGCGAATCACGCACAGGGCTGATTCAGGCCGTGGTGCATCTCGTGAATCGCAATTTCGGCAAACTCTCCAAGGATTTCGTCACCCTCGGTTTTCTGGCGGAGGATGTGAATCTGGAGCCGATCGTGCCGGCCTTCGAATCCGTTTTCAGTCAGGCGCTGGAGGCCGGCGTGAATCGCATGGACTTCAAGGCCGTGACTGACGACATGTCCGGTGTGATGTACAAATTCCCGTTCCGGGTTCCGCCTTACTACGCCCTGATCATCCGCTCTCTGGTGACTCTGGAAGGGATTGCTCTGAGTGTTGATCCCGAGTTCAAAATCCTGGGGGCCGCCTATCCCTACTTCGCACGCAGGCTGATGGAGGATCCCGATCCCCAGCTGCGACAGAGCCTCAAGGAAATGCTGTTCGACGGCGAAGCTTTCCGCTGGACCAGGCTTGAAAACCTTGTTTCCAGTGCCGCCAGTCAGGCGGAGCTGGATCTGGAAACCTTGCTGGATCAGTTGCTCGACTTCCTGTTCTCTCCAAAGGCCGGCCTGCTGCGCAATCAGCTTGTGGAAGCCACGGTGGACAGAATCGATGCACTGGGCTGGTCAACGATGCAGCGGTTGGGGCGACGACTCCCCAGGCAGCTGCAACCATCCGGCATCGCTTACGCAGGCTCTGGTTTATCGGATCCACTGCTTCAACTCGAACCGGTGCGGGAACTGATCAAGGTGATGCAATCCCTCCCTGGGTTCACGCCCGACCTCGTTCTCAAGAGAATGCCGAGGGTCCTGAACGAACCCGACACCCGTCGCATGGGATTGCAGGTTGCAAAAGGCCTGGCCGAACGTGGAGTTGTCCGCCTGGTGAGGGTCGCAGCCGGAGTACCCACCTAAGTTCCCTCAAAATCCCGGGCTGTCCGATGTCCTCTCGCCACGCGCGCCGTCGTCGCCTACTAGCCCTGACCACCTGCTTTGGACTCGGTCTGCTTCCCATCGCACCACCCGCCCAGTCCGCGGAGGATGTGGCCCTGGTGAGCGGAGCATTCAGAAGATCGATTCAGGTGAGCGACATCGCTCACCTGGCAGAGACCGAAGAAGCCCGAGGATTGCTTCGCGACCTGCTGAAACTGTCTGGTCAGGAGCCAGCTCAGGTTGCCGAATTGCTCAATAAAAAGCTGGATGTTCCTCTGGTTCTCACCAGCAGGCTCATGAACACCCGCATCGGTGAAGCCTTGATCCGTCGGATCGCCCAGATCATCTACCCCATCACCACATCGGAAACGTCGGTGAGCGTTCCCGCCATCAGGGCTGCGGTGATCGGTGCACTTCAACAACCCGAGGGACTGACTGCGGTGAGTTTTCTCGAGGCTTATCCCAACCCGGTGATGGCTGTGAACCTGCCCGCTCTGTTCGCCGTGATCGAAAAAGCCGAGTCGATCGCCGGGTTGGTGCAGTTTTTCTCCGATTCCCCGCTGGACGGCCTGAAGGAGCCCAAGCCCTGAGCCACTTAGATTCCGGCTCAATCTGACCTTCGGCCGGTGCCACTGTTTCAGAACCTCCGTCGTCGCTTTTCTGCATCCCCTGTCATGCAGGATTGGCCGGGCTTGATCGAGGCTTACCGAGCTTGGCTTCCGGTGACCGGCAGCACCCCTGTCATCACCTTGCGAGAGGGGGCAACACCCCTGATCCCTGTGCCTTCGGTTGCAGAAAGGATTGGAAAAGGTGTCAGGGTGTTCGTGAAATACGACGGCCTCAATCCCACGGGATCCTTCAAGGACCGCGGCATGACGATGGCCATCAGCAAAGCCAAGGAAGCTGGCTGTGAAGCGGTGATCTGCGCCAGCACCGGCAACACCAGCGCCGCAGCCGCGGCCTACGCCCGACGCGGAGGCATGAGAGCCTTCGTACTGATTCCTGATGGGTACGTCGCCCAGGGAAAACTGGCCCAGGCCCTGGTCTATGGAGCAGAGGTCCTGGCCATCCGGGGCAACTTCGACCGGGCGCTGGACATCGTCCGTGAAGCAGCGGACAAATACCCGGTCACCCTGGTGAACTCGGTCAATCCCTACCGCTTGCAGGGTCAGAAAACGGCTGCATTTGAGATCGTGGATGCCCTCGGAGAAGCACCGGACTGGCTGTGCATTCCAATGGGTAACGCCGGCAACATCACGGCCTACTGGATGGGTTTCCAGGAGTACCGACAAGCCGGTCGCAGCCGCTCTCTGCCGCGAATGATGGGCTTCCAGGCCAGTGGGTCGGCCCCGCTTGTGAACGAAACAACCGTTGAAAATCCGGAAACAATCGCCACGGCAATCCGCATTGGCAATCCGGTGAACCGGGAGAAGGCGATTGCTGCCCGAAAGGCCAGCAACGGAGCCTTCCTCGACGTCACCGATGCGGAGATCCTGGAGGCCTACAAACTGCTCGGAGGAGAGGAGGGCATCTTCTGTGAACCCGCCAGTGCCGCCTCAGTCGCCGGACTGCTCAAACGCAGAGAAGAAGTCCCGGCAGGATCCACCGTGGTTTGTGTTCTCACCGGGAACGGCCTCAAGGATCCCGACTGCGCGATCAACAACAACGACGCTGCCTTTCACACGGATCTGAATCCCGACCTGGCCACAGTGGCCGGTGTCATGGGCTTCTGAACACAGAAACTTTCAACGGATTGCAACCCTGAACGACCTCGCCGTAAGCCCCCGATTGGGGGCTTTTTGGTGAGCCATCGACTCAACCAACCGACAAAGCGACTGGGGAAGACGGGTGATAACTGCTCCCACAACCTGGGGAAAGAACACGTGAAACCAATCACCTGAACGCTCTGATGTTCTCCACGGCCTGTGCGGAAGTGGAAAACATTGCTTTTTCCCACAACGCGTGGATTCTTTCCCCCAGAAATTTGTCGATGAAATCCATTGCAGCAGCTGAATTTCCATTGACTAATCCCCAATTCCCCAGGCCCTACGACGACGAATTTGTTTTTCTTCTCTAAATACTTAGAACAAAAACAGCCGTTGAACAAAAAGGCTGATGAAGCCCATTGCGCTTCGTTCAGCGCTGTGAAACGGTGGGGCACCTCAAGCCATCTCCCCAGCCCTCCGATGAAGGTGGTCTGCTCTCAGTCCGAACTCAACGCAGCGCTTCAGCTGGTCAGCCGTGCTGTGGCGACTCGCCCCACTCACCCGGTGCTGGCCAATGTGATGCTCACTGCTGACGCAGGCACGGATCGTCTGAGCCTCACCGGCTTTGATCTGAATCTCGGCATCCAGACCTCGCTCTCTGCCAGCGTCGAAACCAGTGGTGCCATCACGCTTCCCGCCCGTTTGCTGGGAGAGATTGTTTCCCGTCTCGCGAGTGATTCACCGGTCACCCTCGCCAGCGATGAAAGTGGCGAGCAGGTTCAGCTCACGAGCCTGAGCGGCAGCTATCAGATGCGGGGCATGTCCGCTGATGATTTCCCCGAGCTGCCCATGGTGGAGAGCGGTATGACGCTGAAGCTCGAAGCAGCTGCGCTGGTGCAGGCATTGAAGGGAACCTTGTTCGCCAGCAGCGGCGACGAAGCCAAGCAACTGCTCACCGGAGTTCATCTCAGTTTCAGTGATCGCAACCTGGAAGCCGCTGCGACCGACGGGCATCGTCTCGCTGTTCTGCAGGTGAGTGATGCTTTGAAGGTGGCGGCCGACGCGGAAGCGGCTGACGACTCCACATTCGCCGTCACCCTGCCGGCCCGATCGTTGCGGGAAGTGGAGCGTTTGATGTCCGGCTGGCGATCTGAAGATCCGGTCAGTCTGTTCTGTGATCGTGGTCAGGTGGTGTTCCTGGCCGCTGATCAGATGGTCACCAGTCGCACTCTGGAGGGCACGTATCCCAATTACCGCCAGTTGATTCCGGATGGTTTCAGTCGCAGCCTGGGAATGGATCGACGGGGCTTGATCTCCGCCCTCGAGCGCATTGCTGTTCTCGCCGATCAGCACAACAACGTGGTCAAGTTCAGCAGCCAACCCGATCAGGGTGTGGTGCTGCTCAGCGCTGATGCCCAGGATGTGGGAAGTGGTTCGGAATCGATCGCGGCTGAACTCAGCGGCGATGCCATTCAGATCGCGTTCAATGTTCGCTACCTGCTTGATGGCCTCAAGGCCACAGCTGGTGAACGGGTGATCCTGCATTGCAACGCACCGACAACCCCTGCGGTGCTGCGTCCTCAGGAGGAAACAGATGGCTTCACTTATCTGGTGATGCCGGTTCAGATCCGCTCCTGATTTGACGCTCCCCGATCAGCTGTTGCTGAGTGATCTGCTGAGTCACACCGTGCGCTGTGATCTCGGTCTCGATCATGGTCCGGGTCTCATGGCCTGGATGCACCCTCCTGTCCATCGCCTCCTGGGCTGGGTGAGTCGTCCTTCCGCATTGCGGATGAACCGTGAGGTCTGGCGATTGAATCAGTGTTGTGGTCTTTCGGAACACCAGGTTTTCGTGCGTGGTGAGCCTGCCAGCACTGATCTCGTGACCCTTGAGCAGCTGCCCACATTGATGGATGCCGCCTTGTTGGATCGCCACGACGAACGCATTGGCACCCTGGTGGATCTGGTTTTTGAGCCGGCAACCGGTGCGATCCGTCACTACCTGATCTCCCGCAGTGATCCCCGTCTGCCCGGGAGTTCCCGCTGGCGTCTGACGCCGGATCGCATCCGGGACCAGAGAGCCGGCGAAGTGAGGACTGGCCTGCAGACGCTCGATGACCTGCCTCTGGCCCGTTCGAGTGTTCGTCAGGATCTGCTGCAGCGCACCCAGCGTTGGCGCGATCAGCTTCGGGATATGGGCGATCGGGCCGGAGACCGTCTGGAGGGCTGGCTGGAGGATGCCCCCTGGGATGAGTCGGATGACGACCGTCCTGCTGTGGAGCGACAACCCACAACCAGGGAAGTCTGGGATGACGATGACTGGCCGGACCGTCCTCGTCAGCGGGATGAGGATCCATGGGTCTGATCCCTCTGTCGGCAACACTGGGAGGAGCTTTGGTTCGTCCTGGGTGTCTTCCACTGCATACGACGTCAACGCGGCCTTAAAACAGGAAGGTCTCAAGTCGACTGACTGGGAGGAGATCTGCCGGCGACTGGGACGTGAACCCAACCGCGCCGAGCTGGGCATGTTCGGAGTGATGTGGTCTGAGCATTGCTGCTATCGCAACTCACGACCTTTGTTGAGCGGCTTTCCAACGGAGGGACCAAGAATCCTGGTGGGTCCCGGTGAAAACGCTGGTGTGGTGGATCTGGGAGATGGACATCGTCTTGCTTTCAAGATCGAAAGTCACAACCACCCCTCCGCGGTTGAGCCCTTTCAGGGAGCGGCGACCGGTGTTGGGGGGATCCTGCGCGACATCTTCACGATGGGCGCCCGGCCAATCGCATTGCTCAATGCTTTGCGCTTCGGTCCGCTGGAGGATCCCGCCAATGTGGGCCTGATCGAAGGGGTGGTCGCCGGCATTGCCCATTACGGCAATTGCGTGGGAGTGCCCACCGTCGGTGGTGAAGTGGCTTTCGATCCGTCCTATTCCGGCAATCCACTGGTGAATGCCATGGCTCTTGGTCTGATGGAGACCGAGGAGATCGTGAAATCCGGCGCTCAGGGAATTGGCAACCCGGTCGTTTATGTCGGCAGCACAACCGGACGGGACGGCATGGGGGGTGCCAGTTTTGCCAGTGCGGAGCTCAGTGCTGACTCGCTGGATGACCGTCCGGCGGTCCAGGTGGGTGATCCCTTCCTTGAGAAGGGTTTGATTGAGGCATGTCTCGAGGCTTTCAACAGCGGTGATGTGGTGGCTGCTCAAGACATGGGCGCTGCTGGTCTGACCTGCAGTTGTTCGGAGATGGCCGCCAAAGGCGGCCTTGGAGTCGAGCTGGATCTTGATCGCGTTCCAGCGCGGGAACAGGGGATGACGGCCTACGAATTTCTGCTGTCCGAGTCCCAGGAACGGATGCTGTTTGTGGTCAAGGCCGGCAGGGAAGAGGCCTTGATGCAGCGATTCCAACGATGGGGATTGCAGGCTGCCGTGGTGGGTCGGGTGTTGGAGGAGCCGATCGTTCGTGTGTTGCATCAGGGTTCGGTGGCTGCGGAAGTACCGGCCACTGCCCTGGCTGATGACACGCCGATCGAAAAGCACGCCCTGTTGGAGGCTCCCCCTGCAGATCTGCAGGACCTGTGGCAGTGGCGTGAACACCAGTTGCCTGAACTGACGGATCCGGGAGCGGCACTCCTCCGCCTCCTGGATGATCCCACCATTGCCAGTAAGCGCTGGGTTTATCGGCAGTACGACCAGCAGGTACTGGCCAACACAGTCGTGTCTTCCGGTGCTGCAGATGCTGCCGTTCTGCGCCTCAGGCCTCAACAGGGGGATGGGTCCCTTTCCAGCTCGAGGCGCGGTGTGGCGGCAACAGTGGATTGTCCCAACCGCTGGGTGGCACTAGATCCCGAACGTGGGGCCCAGGCGGCTGTGGCTGAAGCGGCCCGCAACCTGAGCTGCGTCGGCGCAGAGCCCCTGGCTGTCACGGACAACCTCAATTTCCCGTCCCCTGAAACGCCGAAGGGCTTCTGGCAGTTGGCCATGGCCTGTCGTGGCATCTCCGAGGCCTGCCAGGCCCTGAACACTCCGGTGACCGGAGGCAATGTCTCCCTCTACAACGAGACCAAAGGGCCAGATGGCACACTTCAGCCGATTCACCCCACGCCTGTGATTGGGATGGTGGGGGGTGTTGACGACATTGAAAAGGTCACTGGGCTGGGCTGGCGTCAGCCGGATGATCCGATCTATCTGATCGGTGTTCCTCCTGATGATCTCGATGATCCCTGCCTGGGCCTCGCCGGTAGTGCCTATCAGGAGCAATGCCTGGGATCGTTGACGGGTCGACCCCCTCAGACGGATCTGATGCGGGAGGCGTCGGCCGGTCAACTGGTGCGGGAAGCCATTCGCAGGGATCTGCTGGCGTCATCCCACGATTGCAGCGAGGGAGGTCTGGCAGTTGCCTTGGCTGAATCGTCAATCGCTTCCGACTACGGAGTTGATGTGACGCTCAGCACGGGCCAGTCCCGTCTGGATCGAGTGCTGTTTGCTGAAGGGGGGCACCGAATCATTGTGTCGGTGAAAGCCGATCGGCAAACGGAATGGAATCAGCTCCTCAGCTCTGTCACTGATCTGAACGTGACGCATATCGGTTCCGTTTCAGAGCAGAAGCGCTTGATCATTCAATCCGCGACAGCTGTGCATCTGGATCTCGATCTGAACGTCTGCCAGTCGACATTCAGAGATGCTCTTCCACGACGGATCGATTCCGATTGATGAGGTTCTGAACTCGCTCAGGCATCAGCCAGACCCATCACTTTTCCTGCTTTTCTGTCAACGGATTCATCATGTGCGGCATTATCGGAATGTTCTGTGTTGATGCAGTTAATCAGCAGATTTACGACAATCTGCTGTTGCTTCAGCACCGGGGTCAGGATTCAGCTGGCATCGTCACGATGGATCGCCATACGTTTCATTCGCATAAGGAACGGGGACGCGTGCGGGAAGCATTTCGAACCCGCGACATGCGAAAACTGCTGGGTAATGCCGGTATTGGTCACGTGCGTTACGCCACGCGTGGGGCTGCGGCTTCTGAAGGTGAGGTGCAACCTTTTTATGTGAATGCGCCGTATGGAATCAGTTTTGTTCACAACGGCAATCTGACCAACACCCACCAGCTTGAACAGGATCTTTTCAGGATTGACAGGCGCCATACCAATTCCACCAGCGATACGGAAATGCTGGTGAATGTGCTGGCAACGGAGATTCAGTCGCAGATCACCAGTAGTGATCTCACCCCTGATCAGTTGTTTGATGCGGTGGCTTCCCTGCATCAACGGGTGCAAGGTTCTTATGCAGCCATTGCGTTGATTGCCGGTCATGGGATGCTGGCTTTCAGAGATCCCTACGGCATCCGCCCTCTCATTCTTGGTTGTCGAACATCTGAGAAGGGTCGGAATGAGTGGATCGTTGCCAGTGAATCGCTGGTTATTGAAAACAGTGGTTATGAGATCATTCGCGATGTGAATCCAGGCGAGGCTGTCTTCATCGATGCCGAAGCCAATCTGCATCAGCGTCAATGCGCTGATTCTCCTCGTCTGATTCCCTGTGCCTTTGAGTATGTGTATCTGGCACGGCCTGATTCAGTGATGAATGGAATCTCCGTGTATGAATCGCGGTTGCGCATGGGAGATCGTCTGGCAGAAACAATTGCTGCGGCACTTCCCGCAGGAGACATCGATGTGGTGATGCCTATTCCGGATTCCGCTCGACCCTCTGCCATGCAGGTTGCCCAGAAACTTGGTCTGGAATATCGGGAAGGTTTTTACAAGAATCGCTATGTAGGTCGTACATTCATCATGCCCGGTCAGGCAGAGAGAAAAAAATCAGTTCGGCAGAAGTTGAATGCTCTTGGAACTGAATTTGCCGGCAAGAATGTTCTGATTGTTGATGATTCCATTGTTCGAGGAACAACCTCCAAGGAAATCGTTCAGATGGCCCGTTCAGCTGGTGCCAATAATGTCACTTTCACGTCTGCGGCACCGCCGGTTCGATTCCCAAATGTGTATGGAATCAATATGCCAACTCGACACGAACTTTTGGCCCACGGGCGCAGTGAAGAGGATATTTCAAAGATTCTTGGGGCTGACCATGTTGTGTATCAGACCGTTGAAAATCTGCTGGCGAGCATTGTTGAAAAAACAGACATCAAGGAGCTTGAGATGTCCTGTTTCGATGGTCATTACGTGACCGGCGGAATCGATGAGGCTTATTTCAAATGGCTGGAGGCGAACTGCAGCTCCTGATCAGGACTGAATTGTGCTGATCAGTTCAACGACGGTTTCGTCCTTCTGAAGTGAGAGTTGATCGCTGAAATCGGCCCCGGGTTCAACCATGTCCAGGCTGTTTGGATCAAGACGTCCATGACGGCCTTTGCTTGTCACGATTCCGTTGATGTCATTCCAGGCGCTGAGACCCACCAGCCTGTCTGTTTTGGTCTTCATGTTCACGGCCATCGTTCCCAGATCGCCTCGCTGGCTGTAACGCAGTTCGGAGGTGTTGATGCGGACCAGGCCACCTCCGCTGCTGACAAGAAGCAGTTGTGGATGATCGGGCGTCACTGCACCGATGAGTTCCTCCCCCGGAAGGCGTCGCATGGTCATTGGTCCCTGTGCCAGACGTCCCATCAGTGGCAGGGTTGTTTCGTTGACCGGTAGACGCAGGATTCGACCGATATCACTCATCAACAGCAGTTCGCGATGCTCCTGGCAGATCACGGCACTGTTCAGGACAACGCCATCCTTCAGTTTCAGGACACTTGTGGCTCGGCCGGACAGGTCCAGCACTTCAACCAAGGGCAAGCGTTTGAACCGGCCATCACTGCTCAGCAGTCCAAGACTCAGATCCTCATTGGCCTGATTGGGTAATGACAGCAACGACACCACGGGATCACCATCAAGACCTGTCGGCAGGAAGCGATTGAGCAGTCCGGGCTGCTGACCTGCGAATTCCCAGCGCACCAAGGCAACGCGTCCACCGGCACTGACGGCCAGGAGCCGTGGAGGTGGCTCGATGGGGAGGATGACGCGTGCGGGAGAAAGCGCATCCCCCAGCGGGCAGGCCTCATGGAGATGCAGGCGCCCCAACACCTGTGGTGTCACGATCTTCACCTGTCCGTCGGCCTGAATCAGGACACGCCCATCCCCCGGCAAAGCCGATAGGGCCTGTTGGCGCAGCAGCTCGGTATTCGGACGCTGGCTGGCTGCCCGTTCCGCAATCAGGGCATCACCTCCCTCCACCAGGCGGGTGCGCCGGGGTGTCCCAAAGCGTTTGTTCAGTCCCTTCAGCTCCTCGACCATGGCGTCAAGCAGCTGATCGCGGTTTTCCAGCAGAAGGCGCAGGCGTTCCCGTTCTGCACGGAGTTCGTCCAGTTCCCGACGCAGACTTTCCTGCTCCAGGCCTGTCAGTCGCCGCAGCGGCATGGCCAGCACGGCGTCGGCCTGTCGCTCGCTCAGTTCGAGTCGCACCATCAGACTCGCCCTGGCGGAGGCGGCATCCTTGGCCTCCTGGATCATGGCGATCACCTGCTGCAGGTTGTTCAGGGCGTTGATCAGGCCCTCAACAACCTCGAGTCGGTCCTCGGTTTTGCGCAGGGCATGACTCGTGCGCCGGATCAACGTCAGTTCCCTGTAGTCCAGGAAGGTCTGAAGCAGTTGACGCAGTGAGAGTTGTCGGGGCTGACCATCCACAAGAGCCAGCAGGATTGCGCCGAAATTGCTTTGCAGGGCCGTGCGGCGCTGCAGCTCCTTCAGCACTTTCTCGGGATCGGAATCCCGTCGCAGTTCCACCACCACCCGCATGCCCTCGCGATCACTTTCATCGCGGATGTCGGCAATGCCGCCGATCTTCCCGTCATTGACGGATTCGGCAAGCTTTTCGATCCAGCCGGCTTTGCTCAGTTGATACGGCAGTTCGGTGACGACAACCGCGTTTCGCTTGTGGCGTCCTTTCCCCAGCTGAACTTCTTCGATATGAGCCACGCCTCGCATCGGAATGCTGCCTCGACCATTGAGGTAGGTCTCTTTCAGTCCGCTGCTCAGAAGCACTTCCCCGCCGGTGGGGAAATCCGGGCCGGGAATCAGTTGCAGCAGTTTTTCATCGCTCAGTTCCGGCTTGCGGATCAGGGCGATCAGGCCATCCACCACCTCCCCCAGGTTGTGGGGAGGAATGCTGGTGGCCATTCCCACGGCAATGCCTGAGCAACCGTTGAGCAGAAGGAACGGCAACTGTGCCGGCAGCACCGTTGGTTCCTGCTGGGATCCATCGAAGTTCGGTGCGAAATCGACGGTGTCATCGCCGATTTCATCGAGCAGGGCCTGGTGAGCGATCGGAGCAAGGCGAGTCTCCGTGTACCGCATGGCGGCTGGCGGGTCGTCATCCACCGAACCGAAGTTGCCGTGTCCATCGAGCAGGGGATGGCGGCTGGCAAAGGTCTGCACCAGCCGGACCAGGGCGTCGTAGACAGCCTGGTCTCCATGGGGGTGATATTTACCAAGTACATCGCCGACGACACGAGCGCATTTGCGATAGGGGCGATCGGGGGTGAGCCCCAGCTCCTGCATGGCGTAGAGGATTCTTCTCTGCACGGGTTTGAGCCCATCACGTGCATCGGGCAGAGCCCGACCCACGATCACGCTCATGGCGTACTCGAGATAGGAGCGCTGCATCTCCTGATGCAGGGCGATTGGTTCGACGCGCTCCTCAGCCATGCTCTTCGCTGATTCCGATGCGAGCGAGGCTCACATTAAAAGTGTTCATTGACGTTTCTTCCAGGTGGCGTTGGCCTTGGCCCGTTCCACGCCGGCTCTGAGTTCAGGTTCTTCCAGCAGCAGTGCAGCCGCTTTGCGGATCTTGACCCCCCAGAGCTGCTCAGTCTGATGACCGACAAGAACATAGTTGGGTTCCTCGGCCAGAGCCTTCATGGCCAGGCTGACTGCTTCATCAGGTCTGGATTTGCTCTGATGAAGGGCCGCGGCCAGTGCAAGCATCGGCTCAGGGTTCTTTTCAAGGCTGAGAACCCGTCGCCATCGCCGGATGGCTTCCTGCGTTTCGCCGAGCTCGAACAGAACCAGTGCCTGATTGTTCAGGGCTTCCCAGAAATCCGGTTTAAGAGCTGTGGCCCGCTCGAATGAAGTCAAGGCTGCTGTGAGATTGCCCTGCATGATCCGGGCATTGCCCAGATCGAAGTAGGCCGAGGGATTGTTTGGATCCAGATCCAGGCCTCGTTCGATCAGCGGCACGGCACTGTTGGGCTGTTCCGCCCGCAGTGCGATGGCTGCTTCAGCGAACCAGAGGCCTGCTTTGGTGGGATTCAAGGCCTTGGCGCGGGCCAGTGAGGTGCTGGCAGCTTTCAGCTGATCGCTGCGCAGCTGAGCTTCTGCCAGGACGGACCAAAGCCGTTCATTTTCTGGATCCAGTCGAACGGCCAGGGCGGCCAGCTGGGCTGCTTCCTTCGCCTGCCCCATCTGCAGCAACTGTGCGGCTGTGCGACCGATTCCGATGGAGGAGCCTTTCAGTTCGTCGGCGGTCGGAACGTAAACGGTGGGCACCACCGCCCCGGCCGGGAGGATGGACGTGATGGTTCCCAGGCTGAACAG
This sequence comes from uncultured Synechococcus sp., assembly GCA_913050565.1. Lineage (GTDB taxonomy): Bacteria > Cyanobacteriota > Cyanobacteriia > PCC-6307 > Cyanobiaceae > Parasynechococcus. The sequence continues at coordinate 7,976 of CAJWZW010000016.1, read as the reverse complement.
GGCAGCGATGAGTCGATTGCGGAACCGCCGATGGCGGTTCCCAGGCTTGGACTTCATGGCAGCTCTCCGTTGGTCAGAGGCTAGGGCTGGCTCCCGGTCGTGCTGCCTGGGCGTTGCGGCGCCACATCCAGGGTTTGATCCTTCGGAGTGCCGAACCGCGCAGGTTTTCGTCCCAGGTGTTGTCATCCCATTCCTGAACATCCTTGTTCTGCAGATCCATCAACCAGGGTCGAGGTTGCATCTCCGGGTCTGTGCTGCTGATCAGTGAACCGTGATTCCAGGGACAGATGTCCTGACAGATATCGCAGCCCGCCACCCAGGGACCCAGAGATTCAGCGATGTCCCGGGGTAATTCAGCATCGCGGTTTTCAATCGTGTGATAAGCGAGGCATCGCCGGGCATCCACCACGAAAGGCTCACGGATCGCATCGGTTGGGCAGGCCTCGATACAGGCTGTGCAGCGACCGCAGAGGCTGCGTGCCGGTTCGTCCGGTTCCAGCGGTTCGGTTGTGAGCAGATGTCCGATCACCATCCAGGAGCCCCGCCGACCGTGGATCAGGTTGCTGTGTTTGCCGATCCAGCCCAGCCCTGCTTCTTCAGCCCAGGCTTTATCAAGAAGGGGTGTTGCATCAACGCACACTCTCCACTCACACTCCGGCCGCTGTTGTGAAAGCCAGCGTCCGACACGCCGCAAGCGCTGATCCACGACGCGGTGGTAGTCACGACCCCACCCGTAACGGGCAACTTTCAGGGTTCCCGGGACAGGTTTTTGGTTGACGTAATAGTTGAGACCAACCGCCAGGAGGCTCCTGGCGTTGTGAAGCAATCCTCTTGGATCCAGCCGACGCGGAGCCGCCATCCAACCCATGTCCGCCTGGTGGCCGGCTTTCAGCCAACGTTGCAAAGCCGCTGTGCGCAGTTGCATCCGTTCGCTCCCGGGAATTCGAGCGATGCCGACCGGTTCGAATCCTTCGGCCCGGGCGCGTTCCCGCAATGCCTGGCTCAGCTGGTGAGGAGATGGGGTTGGCAGCCCAACCATCGCCCTTAAACTCCCTTAAGCATTGGCATCTTTCAGTGTCCAGATCGCCGGTGGGTGAACCCGAGTTCCGTTTTGCGCCGCTGTTGCGCTGGCTTGGACTCACTTTAATTGTGGTGCTCGTGCTGCAGATGGCAGCAGTTGTGGTGGCCATCGACTGGGCAGACACCAGCCGGCCGCCGCAGTTGACCGGTCCATTGGTGGCGCTTGCTCCCCTGGGTTTTCTCGGTCTTCTGGTCACGTTGATTGCGTCCCGCCTCGACCAGCCTCAGCAACGCCGCACCCCCTTGCGCTGGGTCGTCTGTGGCTGTTCGGTACTGCTGGCTGCCGGCATGGTCGCGGCCATTCCCATGTCACTTTCCGGGCAGGCGGGTGATGCAAGCCAGCTTCAGAATCTGGAGCAGGGTCGTCAGGCACTGAAGGATGCGCGTCAGTTCCGTGAGGATGACCAGCAGGTTGCGGCCCTTGGTGAACAACTCGCCCAGGCTGGCCAGCTGGCTGCCGATGCCACGGACGACGACAAGCGACGCGCTGCGGAAACGATGGTTGATGAGCAGATCAATCAGATGGAGTCTCAGCTTCAGCGTTTCGAGGCTCAGAAAACCCGTGAATCTCGCCAGCGCATGATTGGAGGAACAGCCAGTGCCGTCGTTCTCGCTGTTGCCTTTGTCCTGCTTGGCTTGACAGCGGTGCTCTGACTGCTGGTTAGGTTGGTCTGACTTTTCAAAATCCGGACGCAGAGGCTTCTTGGTCCAGTCCACTCCCAGGCCTGATCTGCCGTTGTCAGCACGACTTCGGCAGGATCTCAAGAATGATTTGATCGCAGGGTTGCTGGTGGTGATTCCACTGGCCACCACCATCTGGCTGTCCACGATTGTCAGCCGGTTCGTTCTGGCTTTTCTTACCTCGATCCCGAAGCAGTTCAATCCATTCATTACCCTCAATCCCCTGCTTCAGGATCTGATCAACCTGACGCTGGGTCTGACGGTTCCTCTGCTCGGAATTCTGCTGATCGGGCTGATGGCCCGGAACATTGTCGGCCGCTGGTTGTTGGAGTTCGGTGAGGGAACGCTCAGTCGCATTCCTCTCGCTGGTTCGGTCTACAAGACCTTGAAGCAGTTGCTGGAGACAGTTCTGCGTGACAACTCCACCCGTTTCCGCAGGGTTGTCCTTGTCGAATATCCCCGTGAGGGTCTGTTCAGCGTTGGCTTCGTGACAGGAGAGGTGGGCCCATCCCTGCGTTCCGATCTCGATCAACCTCTGCTGAGCGTCTTCATTCCCACCGCACCGAATCCCACCACCGGTTGGTACACGTTGGTGCCCGAACGGTCGGTGAGAGAACTCAACATTTCAGTGGAGGAAGCCTTCCGCACGATCATTTCCGCCGGCATCGTCAATCCCGACGATCGCGAGGCTCCGGTGAATCGCAGTTTCTCCAGTTTGATCGCCCAGTTACGGGCCTCCACATCCCCATCCGGCTGAGTCATGTCCTCCCGTTCCCTGGCTCGAGAACTGGCACTGCTTGTTCTCGGTCAGGTTTCCGATCAGAAATCTGCTCTCCAGGCAGATCCATCCATGGAAACGGTTCTTGATCAGGCCCTGTCCAGTCTGATGCAGCACTGGCGTGACTCCCTTGATGCCAGTGCGGTTGATCTGGATCAGGCCCAGCAGGGTCTTCTGGACAGTGAGCTGCAGCAGCGTGACTCCGAGACTGCAGACAAGGTTCGCGGTCATCTCAAGGCGTCCATTGCGGCGGCTGAACAGGTGCTCAATGGATTGAGCGCCTGCATGGAACTGCCCCGTTTGCTGTTGTTGGGTGATCAGGAACAGATTCGCCGTGGAGCGATGGAACGGGTGAAGCTGGTGCTCAACCGCCGTGAGGCCATCGATGTTGAACTGGACGGTGTGATGGAGGGATGGCGTCTGAGCCGTCTGCCTCGTTTGGATCGCGACATTCTCCGACTGGCTGTGGTGGATCTTCGCGATCTCGGAACGCCTGCACCGGTTGCCTTCAACGAGGCTGTCGAATTGGCCAATCGTTACAGCGATGAACAGGGTCGGCGCATGATCAATGGTGTTCTCAGGCGCTTTCACGATGCAGCCACGAAGGGTTCGAACTGATGGTTTACGACTGGTTCAACCGCAGCGCTGAAGGTTCATCGGAGCCTCAACCCACTCCTTCACCGCAACCCACGCCATCCCCTGACTCCAGCCCGGAGCCCTCTGCAACGCCGGAAGATGAAGCCCTGGCCTGGGCCCGTGAAGCCTATGCCCGCCTGAAAGCCCAGCAGGAGTCAGCCAAGAATCCCGCACCACCGGAGCCCGCCGAGGCTCCCGTATCGGAACCCGCACCCCCACCGGAGCCGACCCCCGAGCCCACTCCCGCACCAACCGTCGCTCCCGCACAACAGGAGCCTGAACCAACGCCTGCACCGACACAGGAACCTGTCGCTGGTCGTTCGCTTCTTGAGCAGGCGGCTGCTCAGCGACAGCAGCGACAGCAGGACCAGGACGATCGCGCCATCACGGCTGAACCGGAGCCGACGCCAACACCAGCTCCTCAGGACTCCACCGAGCCCAGCCTCGGCGCCCTGGACGAGGATTTCCTCTGGTCTGCGGAAGTTCTGGCGGCTCAGGGCCGACGGGCCGACCAGATTTCGCTGGAGGAGATCGATTGGCTCGGGCGGCTGCGCCGCGGGATGGAGAAGACCCGTCAGGGCTTCGTTTCCGGCCTGCTGGACAACCTCGGCGACGATCCCCTGACACCGGAGGTGCTGGACGATCTCGAAACGCTTTTGTTGCGGGCGGACGCCGGTGTCAAGGCCACTGATCAGGTCCTGGATGCCCTCCGTCAGCGCATGAATGTTGAGGTGGTGGAACCTTCCGAGGGCATCCGTTTCCTCAAGGAGCAGTTGCGGGGCCTTCTCGAGCTTCCGATCGAGGCCAGTGGCGTTTCCCTTCTGGCCCCGGAACGGGATCGACTGAACATCTGGTTGATGGTGGGAGTGAATGGTGTCGGAAAGACCACCACCCTTGGAAAGCTTGCCAACCTGGCTGTTCGCAGTGGCTACTCCGCCCTGATTGCGGCAGCTGACACGTTCCGGGCTGCTGCCGTTCAGCAGGTTCAGGTCTGGGGCGACCGCAGCGACGTGCCCGTTGTTTCGAACCCCAGCAGCAATGCTGACCCGGCTGCTGTCGTTTTCGACGCCATCGGTGCGGCTCGATCCCGCAGCACTGATCTCCTGCTTGTTGACACCGCCGGACGGTTGCAGACCAAACACAACCTGATGGAGGAGCTCGAGAAGGTCCGCAAGATCATTGATCGTCTGGCGCCGGAAGCCAAGGTGGAGTCTCTGCTGGTTCTGGACGCCAGTCAGGGCCAGAACGGTTTGCGCCAGGCCATGGCCTTTGCCAAAGCCGCTGGTCTCACAGGAGTGGTGATCACCAAACTGGATGGAACAGCCCGGGGGGGTGTGGCACTGGCGGTCGCGTCGGAGGCGGAATTGCCCATTCGCTTCATTGGTGCCGGCGAGGGAATCCGCGATCTGCGACCGTTCAACAGCTATGAATTCGTGGAGGCTTTGCTGGCCGGACGTTGAACCGTTGCTACGGTTCGTGCCCTGAGGTGTGCTGAGCCGTGATCAGCAAGCCGCCCCGCCGCCATCCCTCATCACCCGCTCGAAACGCTGCCCCGTCGCACCAGGCCATGGGGGCACTGCGGCAGTTGTTCGACAGCCTCAGCCGTGAACAGCGACGCAATCAGGAGCTCCTCGTCTCACTGGCGTTTGCTCAGCGCAGTTTCACGAATCTGCAGCGATTTTTAGAGCTGATCCCGATTGTGGCAGCGCGCCTGGTGGGCGTTGAGGGAGCTTTGCTGGTCCCGTTTCAAGCGGACGGCAGCATCTGGCGTGATCATCTGCAGGCCATTCCGGCGGCGAGTTGCCAGGACGTGTTGCGGCGGATGGCGGCCTATGAGCCAGGTCTCAGTGTCGGTTTTGGTACCGATGAGGACCAGGTGTCCGCCATGGATCATCTGGTGAGAAGACTTTGCCCGGGTTCCGCACTGTTTGCCACATCGGTGGTCTCCCGGGGCAGGCCGCGGGGTCGTCTTTATGTTTTTGATCCTTCCGGTGGGCTGACCTGTACCGATTTTCAGCGCCGCCACGTGCAGATGGTGGCTGATCTGGCCGGCGTCGCGATTGAGAATGATCAGTTGCTGCAGGAGGCCCGTCGCCATGAACGGGTCGACCGACAGCTCAGCATCGGTGCAGAAATACAGGCCCAGCTGCTGCCCGATCGTTGCCCGGTGATTGAGGGTGTTGATCTGGCGGCCCGTTGTCGTCCTGCCTTCCAGGTGGGCGGGGATTATTACGATTTCATCCCCACACGTCCGGAACTGATCGGTCGACGCAGGGAGCGGGGTCGCTGGGCGTTGGTGATGGGCGATGTGATGGGAAAGGGTGTTCCGGCGGGTCTGCTGATGACGATGCTGCGTGGAATGCTCCGGGCCGAGGTGCTCAGCGGTTTACCGCCGGATCGGATCCTGCATGACCTCAATCAGCTGGCTCAGGAGGATCTGGCGCAGTCCCACCGTTTCGTCACGCTCTTCTATTCCGATTTCGATCCGCGTTCGAGGCGTTTGCGTTATGCCAATGCCGCGCACAACCCGCCATTGCTGTGGCGTGCTCAACATCGCAGCATCGGACGGCTTGACGCTGCCGGCCTGCTGATCGGTCTTCAGCCTGAAGCGGACTACGGGCTTGGAGAGGTTCGCCTTGAACCAGGGGATGTTCTTCTTTATTACACCGACGGCGTGACCGAGGCGCCCGGGATGACCGGGGATCGCTTTGATGAGGCCAGGCTGATCAGAACCCTGGACATGGCCTGTCGCAGCGGTCAGGGTTCCCAGGGCATTCTCGAAACCCTTTTTGAGCGCCTCGATCGTTTTGTCGGCAAGGATCAACAACTGGAGGACGATGCCTCAATGGTGGTGCTCAAGGTTCCAGAAGCCGTCACACTTCCGAGCGTGATGGCTTCAGGCAGCAGCCTGACAAGCTGAGTTGATTGACGGAGAAAACGATGGCGGGTGGGGTGACCGGAGGGGCTGCAGGCACCTGGAGTGATCGTTTTGAACAAGGTCTTCACCCTTTCATCGAAGCGTTCAACGCATCAATCAGCTTCGATCTCACCTTGTTGCAGGAGGATCTGGATGGATCCATTGCCCATGCGCGCATGCTGGCGGCATGTGGGGTCATCTCCGATGCCGAAGCTGATCAACTGAATCAGGGGCTGGAGACCATCCGCCGTGAGGCTGCTGAAGGGCAGTTCAATCCAGGACTTGCTGACGAGGACGTTCACTTCGCTGTTGAGCGGCGTCTGATCGCTCTGCTCGGCCCGGTCGGCAAGAAGCTTCACACCGGTCGCAGTCGCAACGATCAGGTGGGGACTGATCTGAGGCTTTGGCTGCGGCGCCGTCTTGATGAGGTCGATTCCGACCTGCAGCGACTGCAGAAGGCTCTGTTTGATCAGGCTGATCAGCACCGCGAAACGTTGATACCGGGATACACGCATCTGCAGCGTGCACAGCCTCTCTGCCTTGCCCATCATTTGCTGGCCTACATGGAAATGCTCCAGCGGGATCGAGAGCGCCTGCGGGACGTGCGACGCCGTGTCAATGTCTGCCCGCTTGGCGCTGCTGCCCTGGCTGGAACCCCCGTGCCGATTGATCGCCGCCACACCGCGGCTGCATTGGGATTCGAAGCTGTGTACGCGAACAGTCTCGATGCCGTCAGTGATCGGGATTTCTGCGTTGAATTCTCTGCTGCTGCTTCCCTGGTGATGGCCCATCTCAGCCGTCTGTCGGAAGAGGTGATCGCGTGGGCCTCCGAGGAATTCGGTTTTGTTCGTCTGACGGATCGCTGCGCCACCGGCAGCAGCCTCATGCCCCAGAAAAAGAATCCGGATGTTCCTGAACTGGTGCGCGGTAAATGCGGGCGGGTTTTTGGACACCTTCAGGCTCTGCTGACGATGATCAAAGGCTTGCCTTTGGCTTACAACAAAGATTTTCAGGAAGACAAAGAAGCGCTTTTCGATGCGTTTCGCACCATGCGCGACTGTGTTGAAGCCACGGCAATTCTGTTTGAAGAAGGCCTTGAGTTCCGTGTGGAACGCCTTAATCAGGCGGTGGAGCAGGACTTTTCCAATGCCACGGATGTGGCTGATTATTTAGTCGCCCGCGGTGTTCCGTTTCGAGAGGCGTATCAACTGGTTGGAGCGGTTGTTCGACGCTGTCTTGATCAGAAATGTCTGTTGCGGGATCTGGATCTTCAGGCCTGGAAGGAGCTGCATCCGGCTTTCGGTCCTGATCTCCACGAGGCCCTTGCACCCCGAGCTGTTGTGGCCGCTCGCCGCAGTGAAGGAGGAACCGGATTTGATCGTGTACAAGAGCAACTCCAGCTCTGGAGTGATCGTCTGAAATGAACTGTGCTTCCGGGATGACTGAGATGGGATAACGCGACTACGATTTGAATGCCGGAGGTATGACACTTCATTTGGAGTGAAGGTCCGATGGCAACGACTCAGACCTTTTTGGTCCCTTTTTTGTACCCGGTCCACGCAGAACGTGAGCATTTTCGTTGGCAACCTTCCCTTCCGCGCTGAGCAGGAAGATGTGATTGAGCTGTTCGCCCAGTTCGGAGAAGTCACCAATTGCGCCCTTCCCCTCGAGCGGGACACCGGCCGCAAGCGTGGCTTCGCCTTCATCGAAATGGGTGATGAAGCGATTGAAGCGGCAGCAATCGAAGGGTTGCAGGGTGCTGAACTGATGGGCCGTCCCCTGCGGATCAACAAGGCAGAGCCTCGTGGCAGTGCACCCCGCCGTGGTGGCGGCGGCTATGGAGGCGGCGGAGGCGGTGGCTACGGCGGTGGCGGTGGCGGCGGC
>CAJWZW010000015.1 GCA_913050565.1 uncultured Synechococcus sp. | reverse complement strand
TCACCGCAGTGAAGGGGAAAACCCTGCGCTTCCTGGGGGCTGTCACGGGCAGATTTCCTAGCGTGTGCTGGATTGTTTCACAGGCCGTACGGAGATCACCTGCGGTGGTGTCGCATCCGCTGGATAGACCAATCGAATCCGCACGTCCTTGCGTTCACCGGGTCGCAGGGACAGCTCACCCAGAGGAGGGCCCTCCTGCCCTTGCCGCAGAACCAGGTGAACGATTTGTCGCCCCATGGCGCGTCCGCTGGTGTCGTTCAATCCCCTCACCTCCACGGGTCCGCGAAACATCACCGGGCCTTTGGCTTCAGGGCGAAATTGCAGGCCTCCGATGGCTCGATCGGTTTTCAACGGCGACTCCACAGCCACAACCACCGTTTTCAGATCCGTTCCCCGGTTGAGCAACGGCAGCGTGAGGTCGTATTCGACGCCATAGTTCCCGTGGGCTGCCCAGGCGGTACCGGGGTAAAAAGCCTCTAGCTCGGCGGTCTGCACCTGACCCGTCCCAAGGGTTCCCCGTTCGAGGCTGCTGATGGGCCAGGACACGGGCTGATCGTCAATGCTGAGGCTGTCGCGTCCAGGATCCGTCAGGCGGGCTTGCCATCGACTTCCGATCTGCACACCGCTGACCCGGGAGTAGACGATCGATCCCCGGCTGCCCCGAGGAGTTGGCTGGTGCTCTTTTCGACTGAGTGTTCCCTGCTTCAGCAGAGCGTTCCACGCCTGCTCACTGGGTGCTTGATGTCCTTTCCCGTGGGAGGCGAGTGTGGCCAGCTGCACCGGCCCTGAGCTGTGCAATCGCAGCTGAAGATTGCGGCCATTGAGAAGCGGATCGAGTCCCTGAACGGGAATCGGAAGTTGCAGCAGCCGCGTTGGTGTTCCCGGTTGCAGGGTCCACTGGCGAGAGATCAGTTCGGCGGCCCGTCTTCGACTCAACAGGTCGCCTGCGACCCGGCTCCCGGGTCCGGCCGCCACGATCTCCGTGGTCTCGCGCATCAGAGCAGGAAGCGGCAGGAACGGTGCAGCCGTCTGTCCTTTCTGGGTGGCTTGCGACAGGGATGTGCTGCCTTCGAGCAGCGTCACGGTGACAGGTTCATTGCCCTTCGGTGCCATGAGCAACGCGAGCCAGAGAGTGGATTCGAGGCTCTCGTCCGTGCCGGCATAAACGTGATGGCTGAACAGATCGAATCGACCGCTCAGGTTCACGCTGATGGAGGCTTCACCTCCGCTCTCAAACGTTGAGAAGAGGATTCCTTCCTGCTCGATCAGCTCCGGGTTGTTGTCGTTGATCATCAGCACCTCGTTCAGCTGACCAGGCAGCGGAAGGATGCGCTGTTCCCGGCGGAATGGCTCCGCCACAGCAGGAGATATGAGCAGCGGCAGGCTGATCAGCGCCGCTTTCCAAACACGGGAATGGATCATGAAGCTGGGGATGGTGCTGCTATCGGTTGAAGATGGGGAGCCATCGCCTTTGCCATGGCTCGGATCAGATTGGTGGAGCGGGGATCATTGAAAGGGCCCTTCACCAGGAATCCAGCCACGGCTCGTCGGCCATCCGGCATTTCGATCAGCCCCGCATCGGCATAGGCAATGCCGATGTCTCCCGTTTTGTTGAGAACCCTGTAGCCCTTGCGGGCGAGACTGCTGTCGGGTTCACCCTGCGCTCCCCCGAGTCCCTGCATCAGACCTGTTGGCAGAAGGGTGTTGGTGACGGATGTCTCCATCACCTGGCGGAAAAGATCCCGGCTCCGCTGACTCAGAAGATCACCACTGTCGACAAGGGCGATGCTGCGGCTCAGGTCATGGGCGCTGGTGGTGTTGGTGCCATCCAGATCGGGTAGCCAGTTGTTGATCACGGTGGCCGGCAGTCCAAGGCTGCGGAAGCGTTCGTTCACCACCTGCTGACCACCGGCCCGTTCGATCAGAAGATTTGTGGCCGAATTGTCACTGATGCGAATCATCTCGGTGGCGACCTCATAGGTCGGAAAACGGCTCCCAACCGGTCTCGAGGCCATCCACCCCGCTCCTCCACCGACCAGATCCTCTGTCAATTCAAGGGGCTCGTTCCAGTACAGATCCTGAGCATCGATGCGTTCGAGGGACGCGAGAAGCACAGGTGTCTTGATTGAGCTTGCCGCCGGCATCGGACGGTTGGCATCGAGCTGTGCGTAGCGCCCGTCATCAAGGATCAGGAGATAGGCACTTGCCACCAGATCCTTCTGAGTTGCGGCGATCTCACGCCAGCGGTTCGACAGAGCCTTGATCTCCGTCGTTGGTTGAAACGATTGGTCAACAAGTTTTGGCTCAGCTGTGGATGTCGGCTGGCCGCCGTCCTTTGAACCAGTGGAAAAGCCGATCTGGCTTTCAAGCCAGCTGGGGAGCGTGAACGTCTGGCGACGCACATCCGGGGCAAACCAGCGCAGCAACGAACCTGTCAGCAGGCCAAGGCCCACTCCCATCAGCATCAAGCGGAACAGCAACCGCATCGGGGATCCCCAGCTCTGGGGACGTCGGGAGGGTCGGCTGCTGGACAAGCGCCTGAAAACCGGATCGGATCGAGATTAGGTGCGTTTTGCGTTCATGGCCCATCTGAGCTGGCGAACCATGCCGCGAAGCATGGCCACCTCCTCGGTTCTGCTGGAGGCGCGATGCAGCAGATCGCGCACCTTCGCCATCCTGGCCTCGCGGGTGTGTGGGAGAAGAAAGCCGCAGTCCAGCAGCAGATCAGCGGCGTCCTCCATCAGTCCTGACAGCTGAGCTGGTGATGCTGGATCAGGACTGCGTTCACCTTCAGGAGGGAGGTTCTGCCCGAGTCGGGCCATGTCGTGAAGAACGATCGCGACGGCATGGGAGAGGTTGAGGGAGGGATAGCTCTCGCCGCTGTGCAATGTCAGAACCCTGTGGCAGATCCTCAGCTCTTCATTGGTCAGACCACGGTCTTCCCGGCCGAAGACAACCGCAACCGTGCCGGCTCCGGTCATCAGCCAGTTGAGGGCCTGATCCGGGTTCTGCAGGGGTATCACGCCGTGATCGAGTCGACCGCAGGTGGCGACGACCCTCGTGCAGTCAGCGACCGCTGATTCCAGGCTGGAGTGCAGAGAGGCTGTTTCCAACCGGACCCCAGCGTGAACGGCCATCTGTCGGGATTCCCTCGACTTTGGATCGCAACGGGGATTGACCAGACGGAGCTGATCCACACCGAAGTTTGCGCACAGCCTTGCGACGCTGCCGATGTTCAGCGGGCCTGCCGGCTCAACCAGGACAACGACAACCAATCAACTCAGCTGGTGGAGATGGCTCAACAGATCAGCCATGGCCTCAGGAGCCATCTGGAAACTTGGCATCGGAGGGGTGTTTCCACTGACGATCTGACGGATCAGGTTCGGATCTCGCATCCGCTGATCGACGCCCACCAGCTGCGGTGCCAGCAATCCCTGACCGGCGAGGCCATGGCATCCAGCGCAATTGATGCGAAACAGCTGGCCGCCATGGTCAGGATCCCCCTGAAGCTCCAGGGTTGCCTTGATGTACGGATCCTGTTGGGCACTGTTGATGACCCAGATCAACAGCACAGCACAGGCGGCGGCGGCCAGCACAACAAGCGCCGCAATCAAACCGCGGCCACCGTCGCGTTGTTCTGCTGCAGTTGATGTCGGCTCGCTCACTACATGGGGTTAACCGTGGAAGAATTGTGGCTGATCCCGTTAAATGACGCGACCCCATGATCGAACCTCTGCTCTGCGGCATCGTTCTGGGTCTTATCCCCGTGACTCTTCTCGGCTTGTTTGTCGCTGCCTGGAATCAGTATCGACGTGGTGGAGCTCTGGGCGGCTGAGCATCATCAAGCTGCTGCTCCCATAACGACGCTGATCTTTGAGCACCCACTGATCTCCAACGTGGATTGATTCAGTCGAACGGTGTTCACAGACGACTATTCCGTCTGGATGGATCCAGTTTCCTTCGCTCAATAAGTTCAAAACGTTGTCATACAAACCGCTCTCATAGGGAGGGTCGAAATAGACCACGTCAAAGGGATCTGAACTCCACCCTTTTTTCAACAAAATCAGTAGATCAGAACAGATCACCTTCAGCTCTGTCTTTGTGTTGATGGCATCAGCAATCAGCTGAAGATTGCGCTCACAGATCTTTGTGCAGCGGGAATCACGATCAACGGCGATCACAGCTGCAGCTCCTCGTTCGAGTGCTTCGCAACCAATCACGCCACTGCCGCAGCAAAGGTCAAGCCAGCGACTGCCGTTCAAGCGAGCAGCGAGAATATTCATGATCGATTCACGAACCCTTGAGGTTGTGGGTCGGGTCGTCAGGCTGGGAGGGCTGATCAGTCGTCGGCCTGTGGTGAGGCGCAGTTGCCCGGATGCCTTCATGGCTCGCAGGGAGCGCCTCGATCCAGCCATTGCAGCCAGTTCTTCAGCAGCGCACTGCCGTCATCCGATGATTTCTCCGGATGAAACTGGCACGCCCCAATTCTGTTCTGCCAGACCATTGCTGTGATGTCCCTGTCCCCGAACCGTGTTGTTGCCGCCAGCGAGTCCTGTCGTGCTGGAACGGCTGCATAGCTGTGGACGAAATACATCCAGGGAACAGGCTGCTGCTCTCTGAGCAGTGGGCTTGGATGCCTTAAATCCAGTGGTGCCCAACCCATGTGAGGAATCCGTTCACCCTGATTTTCAGGTAACGACTCCACATGCCCGGGGATCAAACCAAGGCCATCGAGCTGACCTTCAGAGCTGGACTCGAACAACAACTGCAGGCCAAGACAGATTCCCAGCAAAGGTTTGTTGTGACGGGCCCAGTCCTGCAAATCAGGGATCAGACCTGTGGAGCCAAGATTCTCCATTGCAGGATCGAAGGATCCGACGCCGGGAAGGATCAGTGCGTCGCAGTTGTTCAGGTCTGCCGACGATCGAACGAGCTGACAGGGTTGCGACAACCGCAAAAAAGCTGTCTCCACAGAGTGGAGATTGCCCATTCCGTAATCGATCAGGCCAAGCGTGAGCCCCAATCCCCCGATCCTCTCAACGAGCCGATGTCAATCAGAGGTATTTCGAGATGGTTCCAGAGAGGGTTGCCTTGGGGACAGCACCGACAACGGTGTCGACTTTCTGGCCGCCCTTAAACACCATCAAAGTGGGAATGCTGCGTATTCCGTACTGGCTCGCCACATTGGGATTTTCATCGGTGTTCAGCTTGAAGACTTTGATCTGACCGTCGAATTCCTTGGCGATCTCCTCAACGATTGGAGCAACCATGCGACAGGGGCCACACCAGGGAGCCCAGAAATCAACCAATACGGGAACGTCGCTCTGGAGGACGTCCTGCTCGAAAGAGGCGTCTGTGACCGCAGCGGCGCTGGACATATGAGCGAAAAGATTTTGTGAGAACCTAGCAATATCAGGCGGAGTTAACACATTCAGCCGCATGGCTGATGGGAACTGTGATGCTTGCGCCTAAAGAGTGAAAGCCCGAACGCGTCGGGCGAAGGTGTGTGAGGAGTGTGAGGGCCTGAACCCGCACACACCTCAGATTAGCCCTCGCTTATTTGCCCATCCCCAGATGTTGGGCTTTTTGGTACACCTTCCCTTCCGTTAACAGTGACGGAGCCACAACAACCTCAACGTTCTGCATGTCGCGGATCGTGCGAGCTCCAAGGGTGCCCATGGATGTTTTCAGACATCCCAGCAGATTGTGAGTGCCGTCATCCAACTTCGCGGGTCCACGCAGGATTCGTTCCAGTGAACCCGTGCTTCCCACATTGATTCTGGTGCCACGAGGCAGAACGGGACTTGGTGTGGCCATGCCCCAATGGAAGCCCCGACCCGGGGCCTCATCAGCGCGAGCAATGGGTGATCCGATCATCACAGCATCAGCGCCGCAGGCAATGCATTTGCAGATGTCGCCGCCGGTCACGATGCCGCCGTCAGCAACGATCGGCACATAACGGCCACTCTCTTTCTCATAGTCAGCTCTTGCCGCCGCACAGTCGGAGACTGCCGTGGCCTGGGGGATGCCCACGCCCAGCACACCGCGTGATGTGCAGGCTGCTCCCGGCCCGATGCCAACCATCACCCCAGCAGCACCGGCTCGCATCAGCTCAAGAGCAACCTCATAGGTGACGCAGTTGCCAACGATGACGGGCACTCCCATGCCCTGGCACAGGGCCTTCAGATCCAGGGTCTCCTGCCCCTCAGGGCCGATGTGATTGGTGGAAACCACTGTGGCCTGAACAAAGAAAAGGTCAGCGCCCGCTTCGGCGATCGCCTTGCCGAAGCGGAGAGCAGCAACCGGTGTACCGCTCACAGCTGCGATTCCACCTTTTGCCTTGATGTCCTGGATGCGCTGCCTGATCAACTGCTCCTGAACGGGTTGGCTGTAGATCTCCTGCATCAATGGGACGAATTCATCCTTCCCGACAGCAGCAATTTTGTTCAGAACCGTGTTGGGGTCTTCGTAGCGGGTCTGAACTCCTTCAAGATTGAGAACCCCCAGGGCTCCAAGTTCAGAGAGGCGTACGGCCATCTCAACATCCACCACGCCATCCATGGCGCTGGCGATGATCGGAATCTCCCGCTGCACACCCCCCAGGCTCCACGAGGTGTCGGTTACTTCCGGGTCAACGGTCCGTCCACCCGGAACAAGAGCGATTTCATCAATTCCATAGGCCCGGCGAACGGTCTTGGAGCGTCCGAGCTGAATGTCCACCGCGCTGCTGATCAGGACTCATCAAACTACCAATCAGCATGCTGATGGCCGGTGCTCAGCGACCGATGAACTGAGTCCAACGTTCTCGCACCGAGCTGAGAACTTTTTTCCGCTCACTGGATTTGATCAGGCGGCGGACTGAGAAGTTGGCGACGGCGAAAATACCGGCGAGCTCCAGCAATCCCGGTGCCAGGGGAACAGCTGCAATCGTTCGAAGGATGCCGCCGTAAATCTGGAGCACCAGGATCAGCACGATCAGGGCAACCAGAATCTGGGCAGGGAGTCTGACCTGCTCCCACAGTGCTGAGAGGTTGTTGGCGCTGACCCAGTCCTGAATCTTCTCCTGCAGAAGGTTCCATTCGCCGCCTTCGCCTGAATCGCCGGCTGGAATCGTCACCGTGGATGCGATGACGGGATCCGGAGTCTGTGCAGGCGATTGTTCCGTTGCAACATCGTCTTCGGGAGCAACGTCTTCAACCGGTGTGACGTCCGCTTCGGATTGAGTTGATGGAGCCGGTGCTGTGATCGCCTCTGGTGGTGACTTCCGAGAGGTTTCTGAATCGACGTTCCCTGGTAGATCCGGAATTGTTGATTTTGCTGACTCGTCAGTTCCTTCAGAGCTGGCTGCTTGATCTGTGCTGACTGTTTTTCCGGAATTGGTTGATGAGTCCGCGCCTGGCGCAGCTGACGGCGCCGGAGTGTTGAGGCCGCTGTCGACTTCGGAATTGGTGTCGTCGGTCGGTCCCATCACACCGGGCTGAAAAGAGTGCGGATTTTATCCGAATTTTCTCAGTGAAGTTCGTTCCCCGCGATAAAGTAGTTAGTGGTGGTGTAGTCCTCGTATGGCGGATTCTGTGGGGCCTGGCCGAGGCGGTCCCGGCGATTCCGACGATCGGATCATTCAGACGGATCTACGCAACGAGATGTCGCGCTCCTATCTGGAGTACGCGATGAGCGTCATCGTGGGTCGGGCCCTGCCCGATGCCCGCGACGGTTTGAAACCGGTGCATCGCCGGATCCTTTACGCGATGTATGAGCTGGGTCTCACCAGCGATCGCCCGTACCGCAAATGCGCCCGTGTGGTCGGTGAAGTCCTGGGCAAATATCACCCCCACGGCGATACCGCTGTGTACGACGCCCTGGTGCGGATGGCCCAGGATTTCTCGATGTCGATGCCGCTGATCGACGGGCACGGCAATTTCGGCTCAGTGGACAACGATCCACCTGCGGCCATGCGATACACCGAATCGCGGCTCAAGGCTCTCACCACCGACAGCCTCCTGGAGGACATTGAGGCCGAGACCGTTGATTTCTCCGACAACTTCGACGGTTCCCAGCAGGAACCGACGGTGTTGCCTGCGCGGATCCCTCAGCTTCTCCTCAACGGTTCGGCCGGAATCGCCGTGGGGATGGCCACCAATATCCCCCCCCACAACCTCAACGAACTCATTGATGGACTGCTGGCGCTGATCAGCAATCCCGAGATCACGGATCAGGAGCTCATCCGCTTGATCCCCGGGCCAGATTTTCCAACCGGAGGACAGATTCTCGGTCGGGATGGCATCCGTGAGACCTATCTCGGTGGGCGCGGCTCGGTCACCATGCGAGGCGTGGCATCGATTGAAACGATCGAAGCGCCCGGACGCCCTGATCGGGACGCCGTGATCATCACGGAACTTCCCTATCAGACGAATAAAGCCGCTCTGATCGAGCGCATCGCCGAGCTGGTGAATGACAAGAAGCTCGAGGGCATCTCAGACATCCGGGACGAAAGCGATCGTGACGGCATGCGCATCGTGGTGGAGCTCCGCCGTGATGCCTATCCACAGGTGGTGCTGAACAACCTCTTCAAGCTGACGCCGCTGCAGAGCAATTTCAGCGCTTACATGCTTGCGCTGGTGAATGGGGAACCGATTCTGCTCACCCTGCGGAAGATGCTCGAGGTGTTCCTCGACTTCCGCATCGAGACGATCGAGCGTCGCACCCGCTACCTCCTGCGAAAAGCGGAGGAGCGCGATCACATCCTGCTCGGCCTGCTGCTGGCCCTGGATCAGCTCGACCCGATCATCGCCCTGATCCGTGCTGCTCCCGACACCGCAACCGCCAGGCTTCAGCTTCAGGAGCGCCATGGCCTCACGGATATTCAGGCCGATGCGATCCTCCAGATGCAGCTGCGCCGCCTCACGGCACTCGAGGCCGACAAGATCCGCCTTGAACATGAGGACCTGGTCGCCAAAATTGCTGACTACAAGGACATTCTCGGTCGCCGTGAGCGGGTTTTCGGGATCATTCAGGACGAGCTCGGACAACTGCGCGACCGATATCCAACCCCTCGTCGCACGGAAATCCTTGACCTTGGCGGTGGCTTATCCGATATCGATCTGATCGCCAACGAGCGTTCCTGCGTGCTGCTCACGGAAACCGGCTACCTCAAGCGAATGCCGGTGAGTGAGTTCGAGGCCACCAGCCGTGGCACGCGAGGGAAAGCGGGAACGCGAAGTCAGGGTGAAGATGCGGTGAAGCTGTTCATCAGCTGCAACGACCACGACACCCTGCTGCTGTTCAGTGATCGCGGTGTGTCCTACGCCCTGCCGGCCTATCGGGTGCCGCAGTGCAGTCGTGCAGCCAAGGGAACACCTGTGGTGCAGCTGCTCCCCATTCCCCGTGAGGAGGCGATCACCTCGTTGATTCCCGTTGCGGAATTCAATGACGACACCGATCTGCTGATGCTGACCAGCGGCGGCTTCATCAAGCGCACGCGCTTATCAGCCTTCAGCAACATCCGCTCCAACGGTCTGATCGCCATCAATCTGGAGGAGGGAGATGCCCTGACCTGGGTCCGCCTGGCCGTCCCTGGCGACAGTGTGCTGATCGCCTCGAAGGCAGGCATGACCATCCATTTCCGCCTCAGTGATGAGGAGCTTCGTCCACTCGGACGCACGGCTCGTGGTGTGCGTTCGATGAACCTGCGTGATGGGGATGCCCTGGTGAGCATGGATGTGCTGCCGGTTGAACTCGCTGATCAGGTTGCCGCCAGCGCTGATGACGATGATGAAGCGGAAGCCGCCAGTGAGGGACCCTGGGTGCTGGTTGCATCGGCTGCAGGCCTGGGCAAGCGTGTACCGGTGACTCAGTTCCGTTTGCAGAAGCGAGCCGGGATGGGGCTGCGCGCGATGAAATTCCGTACAGACGCCGATGACCTCGTCGGCCTGCAGGTTCTCGGAGCAGGTGAGGAACTGCTTCTGGTGAGTGAGAAAGGCGTGATCGTGCGCACCAGTGCCGACGCCATCCCACAGCAATCGCGTGCGGCCACCGGAGTGCGGCTGCAGAAACTCGATAAAGGTGATCGCCTGCTCAAGGTTGTTCTGGTGCCACCGGAAGCGGAAGAAGACACCAAGGAAGAGGACTCCGATTCGGACGCGCAGGACGACTGACCTTGGCCGATGCTGTTGATGTGCTGGTGCTGGGGGGCGGTCCGGCCGCCCTCTGCATCGCTGCTGAACTGAATCAGTGCGGTGTTGAGGTCGCAGGAATCGCACCACAACCGGTGGATGCCCCCTGGCCGAACACCTACGGAGTCTGGGCTGAAGAGCTGAGATCCCTGGGTCTCGAGCATCTGCTGGAGCACCGCTGGCACGACACCGTGAGCTACTTCGGTGCCGGAGGAGAAGCCGACCAGGATCAGACCCTCGCCCATGGCATCGATTACGGCTTGTTTGATCGGGCGGCGCTGCAACAGCACTGGTTGGACCGAGCCGAAGGAGTGCGATGGCATCACGACAGCGCCGAGAGCGTTGATGTGGGATCCATGCAAACGAGCGTGACCTGCGCTTCCGGAGCGAAGTTGCTGGCGAGGTTGGTAATTGACGCATCCGGTTCCCGCACGCACCACGTCCGCAGACCGGATCAGGGACCCGTGGCTGGTCAGGCGGCCTATGGAGTCGTCGGTCGTTTCTCCTGCAACCCGATCGAAGCCGGTCGCTTCGTTCTGATGGACTACCGCTGCGATCACCTCAGTCCGGAACAGCGCCTCGAACCCCCCACATTCCTCTACGCCATGGATCTTGGCGAAGGGGTGTTCTTTGTGGAGGAGACCTCACTCGCGCTGGCCCCCGGTGTTCCCTACGACGTGCTCAAGCAGCGGTTGATGCAACGCCTCGACAAGCGCGGAGTTGAGATCACCGAGTTGATCCATGAGGAGTTCTGCCTCTTTCCCATGAATCTGCCGTTGCCCGATCGAAGCCAACCGTTGCTGGCTTTCGGGGGCTCGGCAAGCATGGTGCATCCGGCCTCCGGGTACATGGTTGGGTCGTTGCTCCGGCGTGGCCCTGGCCTGGCCAGAGCCATTTCGGTCGCTCTGAAGAAGCCTGAGCTTGGATCGGCAGCCCTGGCCCGCTGCGGATGGCAGTCCCTCTGGCCCCCTGAACTGGTGCTTCGCCATCAGCTCTATCAGTTCGGTCTCGGCCGGTTGATGGGGTTCAACGAATCACTGCTGCGCACGCATTTCGCGACCTTCTTCTCCCTGCCACAGGAGGATTGGTTCGGCTTCCTGACCAACACCCTTCCCCTCAATCGGCTGATGGCTGTGATGCTGAAACTGTTTGCCCTGTCGCCCTGGCCGTTGCGAAGGGGGCTTGTGCTCGGTGCTCCCCGGAATCAGCTGCCGACCTGGGCCCAGTCCAAAGGCTGAATGAGCGGGAAGAGACGGTCGTCCTGCTGAACCTCGTCCATCCACTGATCCGGAAGTTCATCACCCGTATCGATCGCCTGGATCAGCAGCCAGAATCGTCCGAGGTGTCGTTTGACCCGGTCCCGTGCAAGTTCCGTGGTGGTGCCGGCCCGAAGAATGAAGCTCCAGTCCGATGACTGCGCCAGCAGAAGTTCCCGCGCGGCTTGTCGCAACAGCTCCAGATCCCTTTCCCGGCCGACACCCCGGCTGCAGCGATCCACCATGGCGGCGCCCGCTTTCTCCCACTCGGGAACGATCCAGGCGTTGGTGTCGTTCAGCCAGTAATTGTGAAACCCGCCCTGCCCCCAGCTGGACGGGCAGGGGTCACATAACTGGAGCTGGCCTGCCTGGGTCAGCACATCCCTCAGTCGGGTGAAGGTGATGCCCTGGTCGGGGGCCTGCCGAAACAGCTCGGTGAGAAAGGCCGGCCCCTCGAACCACCAGTGTCCGAACAGTTCCGCGTCGAACGGAGCCACCAGAAGGGGGTCCGAATCCATGGCCTGCTTCAGCTGCTCCAGCTGAAGCCGACGACCCCTGAGGAAGTGGGCGGCATGGAGACGCACCTGCTCAGCGGCAACCTGAGGGATGTAAGGCCGTTTGGCCTCAAGCGGGGCGTTGTGGCTGGTGACCGCGTGCAGTTTGAGGCCGAGGGGTCTCGGCTGGTTCAGTCCGAGCGGCTGCAACTGCTCCACGGGCAGATCCCAGCCCAGATCTCTGTGAAATTCCCGGTAGGACTGGTGTCCTGGATACCCGTCTCGCGCGGACCACACCGGCAGGGTTGCTTCACTGTCCCGACCGAAAAAGGCAACTCCATTGCGGCTGCAGATCGGGGCATAGACCCCATAACGCGGGCGGGGCCGGGCATGCAGCAAACCATGGCCATCAAGCACGGCGTAGCGCAGCCCCGCATCCCTCATCCAATGATCAAGCCCTTCGTAGTAAGCGCACTCAGGCAGCCAGATCCCCAGGGGTCGCTCTCCGATCAGACGCTGGTGTTCCCGCACAGCGGTGCGGAGTTGACCTCTCACCGCCTCGGGATGTTGTCGAAGCAGCGGCAGGTAGCCGTGGGTCGCTCCGCAGGTGAGCAGATCAACCACGTCCCTGCGTTGCAATGCGGCGAACCGTCCGATCAGATCCGCGTCGCAGGCCTTCCAGGCCTGCAGATGACGATGCATTGTGATCGCCAGATGTTCCGCAGCTTCCTCCAACCGAGGATGCGCTTTCGGCAGCAGGTCCAGTCGCGACTGAATCCAGGCAGGAAAGCGATGTTTCAGATCAGCATCTGCAAGGAGAGATAACAGTGTTGGAGAGAGCCCGATCGTGATCTTCGGTGCTCTGTCGGGGTCTGCAGCAGCGTCTTCCAGACATTCCAGGAGAGGGAGATAGCACTCGATCAGTGCCTGGAAGAACCAGTCCTCCTCCAGCGAGCCGGGTTGCGCCGATCGCACGTAGGGCAGGTGAGCGTGCAGAACAAGGGCGACCGCTCCTTGGCTCACAGGCCGTTCACCCAGAGGAAGGCTGAATGTAATCCGATTTCCGGTTCTTCCGCCTGAACTAGAGTTGGGCAACTCATAGTCATTCCGACTAAGCCCGCCGACACAATGTCGTTATGGCCAAGGATCCAGGTCGCGTCCTGATATTCGACACCACCCTCAGGGATGGTGAGCAGTCCCCGGGTGCGAGCCTCAACCTGGAGGAAAAACTGGCAATTGCCCAGCAGCTGGCGCGGCTCGGAGTGGATGTGATCGAGGCTGGTTTTCCCTTTGCCAGTCAGGGGGATTTCGCAGCAGTTCAGCGCATTGCCCAGCAGGTGGGTGGTGAGAACGGACCCATCATCTGCGGGTTGGCTCGTGCTTCCCGGAAGGACATCAAGGCCTGTGCCGATGCTGTCGCGCCAGCGCCTCGTCATCGCGTGCACACGTTCATCGCCACCAGTGATATCCACCTCGAACACAAGCTGCGCAAGAGCCGTGCCGAAGTGCTGGCCATCGTTCCGGACATGGTCGGCTACGCCCGGTCCTTGGTGGAGGACGTTGAGTTCTCCTGTGAAGATGCCGGCCGCAGTGACCCTGAGTTTCTTTACGAGGTGATTGAGGCCGCGATCGGGGCGGGGGCCACCACCATCAACATTCCAGACACCGTTGGCTACACCACGCCTGCTGAATTCGGCAGCCTGATCGCCGGCATCAATGAACACGTGCCCAACATCGGCGAGGCGGTGATCTCGGTGCACGGTCATAACGATCTCGGCCTGGCCGTGGCCAACTTCCTGGAGTCGGTGAAGAACGGTGCCCGCCAGCTGGAGTGCACCATCAACGGCATCGGAGAGCGGGCCGGTAATGCCTCCCTGGAGGAGCTTGTGATGGCGCTGCATGTGCGCCGCCGCTACTTCAACGGTTTCCTGGGTCGGGATGAGGACAGTCCCACGCCACTCACCGCAGTGCGGACGGAGGAGATCACCAAGACCTCCCGCCTCGTGGCCAACCTCACCGGCATGGTGGTTCAGCCGAACAAGGCGATCGTTGGTGCGAATGCCTTTGCCCACGAGTCGGGCATCCATCAGGACGGCGTTCTCAAGAACCGCCTGACCTACGAGATCATCGACGCCAAGACGGTTGGCCTGAGCGATAACCGCATCTCCCTTGGAAAGCTCAGTGGTCGCAGTGCCGTCAGGGCTCGTCTCGAGGAGCTCGGCTATGACCTCACCCGCGAAGATCTCGATGAGGCCTTTGCTCGCTTCAAGGATCTGGCGGATCGCAAACGCGAGATCACCGATCGCGACCTTGAAGCGATTGTGAGTGAGCAGGTTCAGCAACCGGAAGCCCGTTTTCAGCTCAAGCAGGTTCAGGTGAGCTGCGGCAGCAGTCTCAAACCGACTGCCACGGTGACTCTTTCGGAGGATGAAGGCGCCGAACGCACGGTTTCGGCTGTCGGTACCGGTCCTGTCGATGCGGTCTGTCGGGCCCTCAATCAGCTGGCCGGTGTCCCCAACGAGTTGATCGAATTTTCGGTCAAGTCCGTCACGGAGGGCATCGATGCCATGGGTGAAGTGACGATTCGGTTGCGCCGCAATGACTCGCTCTACTCCGGACATGCGGCAGACACCGATGTTGTGGTGGCCGCCGCCATGGCGTTCATCAATGCGCTCAACCGTCTTGTCGCGGCCGAACAGCATCAGTCACTGCATCCGCAGATGGATCCTGTTGTTCTGTAGCCCAACAGGCACCATCCATCGCAAAGCATGCGCCAAATCGCCACCCGAGTTCTTCAGCTGGTGCTGTTGATCCTGCTGGCTCTGCTCGTGCTCACCCCTCTGCTGTGGCTGGTGAGCACCTCGTTGAAAGGACCGGCGGAAAACATCTTCAGCAGTCCTCCGGCGCTGCTGCCGGCATCGCCCAGCCTCGATGCCTACGTGCGTCTGTTCAGAGACAGTCCTCTGACGACCTATCTGTTCAACAGCACGCTGGTCAGTGCCCTTGCGGTGACAGCCAACCTGTTGTTCTGCTCCCTGGCGGCCTATCCCCTGGCGCGGATGCGCTTCGCAGGGCGCGGTCTGGTGCTTGGTCTGGTGGTGGCCACCATCCTGATTCCCTTTCAGGTGGTGATGATTCCGCTGTATCTGTTGATGGTGCAGCTGGGATTGCGCAACACGCTCATTGCGTTGGTGATTCCCCAGGCTGCTACAGCGTTTGGCCTTTACTTACTGCGGCAAAGCTTTCTCGGAGTTCCCAGGGATCTGGAGGAAGCGGCGCGCATCGATGGCTGCAGTCGTCTGGGGGAGTGGTGGAACGTGATGATTCCAGCCGCGCGCGCGGATCTCATCACCCTGGCGATGTTTGTTTTCATCGGCACCTGGAGTGATTTCCTCTGGCCTCTGGTGATCCTGGATGATCCAGCGCTGTACACACTGCCTTTGGGACTTCAGCAGCTGTCCAGCAGTTTTTCCCTCGACTGGCGGGTTGTGGCGGCAGGGGCAGTGGTCTCGATTCTTCCGGTGCTGTTGCTGTTTGTTCTGCTGCAGCGGTTCATCCTGCCCAATTCCAGCAGTGATGCCGTGAAAGGCTGACCTCGTTCAGGAATCCAGCCTCACCACATCCGGAGTCTCGCCGTGCACTTCACCGATCCAGAGAGCATGGGTGACGGCACCGTCATGGGTGTGGAAAATCCAGGCGTTGTCCGGCGTATCAGAGGAACGGATCTGGGCGTCATGGCCCGCTACACCGAGGTACTTCCCGGCGGACGGTGTGCGCAGCACGTAGCGCTCGGCGTACTTGGTGAACATCAGCGGCCCCGGTCTCTGATTCAGACCTAGCGGGCCCCGTCCGGTGAGAGGAAGGCTGTTCGGAAAACCTTCGGTTTTCATCCCGGCAGAGTTAATAGGCTGGATTTCCGCCAGATCAGATCCGAAGGAGCTGTCAGTCGGGTCTGATGGCCACCTTCACGAAACCATGGCTGCTTGAGCGGCTGTGGGTTCACTTGCTCCGGATCGAGCTCCCACGTGAGCATCAGGTAATCGTTCACCTGTTCCACCGACGGGGCATCGGCGCGCTGCCAGTGCACAACCGCCAGAGCCCCCGGTCGGGACGTGAGTGTCACCAGTCGGTGCGCGTCATGACCATCCTCGGCCGGCTGAATCGTTTCCTCCAACTGTTCGTCGACGACATAAAGCCTCAGGGCTGGTTGTTGTTCGTCCTGAGGCAGAGGGAATTTGTTGAAGTAGAGGCTGCGGGCTCGATGGAAAGCCGCTCCGGGCGCGCGGCTCATCAGGGCCGCAAAGGCTTCCTTCAACCGGGGGCTTGTCTCTACCGCCATATCGATCAGGTTCTGTTCAACGATGATGGCCTGTGCAGAGTCGAGCGAGAGACATGGATCGGTGGCTGAGTGTTGATCTGTGTGTGGTCCCGATCGGGGTTGGAGTTCACCTGTCGCCCTACATCGCAACCTGCAAGCGGGTGATCGAAGCCGCCGGACTGGATCACCAGCTCGGACCGAACGGCACGGCGATTGAAGGTCCCTGGGACGAGGTGATGGCCTGTGTGCGCTGCTGCCATGACGCCATGCATGACATGGGTGTGCCGAGGGTTTACACAACGATGAAGCTCAACACGCGCACCGACCGGCACCAGACGTTTCAGGACAAGGTGGCCGGCGTTGAACGTGAATTAAGACACTGAAATCCGGAGAAGTTCTGTTCATTCGACAGCTTCAGCCAGAGCTGTTGAAACCAATGCAGATAGTGATCGCACCAGCGATATGGCTCGCTTGCCACGGGGCCTTGTGGTTCTGCTGATGGCTCTGGGGTTGGCCGCTCCGGTTCAGGCCACGTCCTGGAACCGCATCGCTCAGTTTCTCAAGCTGATCAAAACCACTGGTGTTGAGGCTCTCGTGGCCAATGACTGCCCCGCTGGATTGCTCGGGGCGTTTCATGACGGCCGGCAGGTGATCCTTCTGTGCGGTAACAACCTTCCCGACGATCCCGCCCCGGTCTGGGTGGTGCTTGCCCATGAAGCGGCCCATGTGATGCAGTCCTGCAAGGGTGGAACGCTGCTTCCTCCGGCATTGCTCAGCTCCGGCATGGATGCGGCACGGAGGGTTCAACCCGATGCCTTCCAGGATCTGAACCTGTATCACAGCGCTCAGCATCATGTGGAGGCGGAGGCTCGACTGGTGCAGGCCATGCCTCCGGATCAGGTGGTGACGCTCTTCCAGACCCACTGCGCATCAAGGCTTGAGAGGTGAACCGTCAGCGGTTCTGTATCAGGACGAATGGGTGGTGGTGGCGCTCAAACCATCTGGGCTGCTGAGTCAGCCAGGGCGAGGTCCCGATCTGCAGGACTCTCTCATCAGTCGGATGCGCAGCCTTGAACCAGCCCTGCATCTGGTGCATCGACTTGATCGTGATACCTCCGGCCTGATCCTGCTGGCACGTGGTCAGGACAGTCTGCGGCGCTTCAGCGAGCTGTTTGCAAAGCGTCGTGTGAGCAAGCTGTACGAAGCGGAGGTGGAGGGTTGCCTTGAGGGAAGCGGGCGGATCCAGAACCGCCTCGCTCGATTGCAGCGCAATCCCCCTCGCTACGGCTCCCATCCGGACGGTCGTCCGGCCCTCACCCTCTGGAGAACCCGATCTGTTCTTCAGACGTCCACGCAATTGTGGATGCGTCCGATCACCGGAAGATCCCACCAGCTTCGCGTTCACCTGGCGGAACTGGGACACCCAATCCTCGGTGATCCGATCTACGGCCTGAACAGCGTGGCCACGCTGCGGCTGCACGCCCGAGCTCTTTCTCTGCCTCATCCCTTCACAGGCCAGCGCTTGCGCGTGCGTTCGCCCGGGGCTGATTGGATCAGAGAAAACCCTTCATCTGGATGATGCGCATCCATCCAAAGCAGGTGAGGCTTTTCACAAGCCACCGCTTGACGTGATGTCTGGATCGCCCATCCACGGCTCGATGAACACCATCGCCCATCCCGGTAACCCTGTTCTTCAGGAGGAGCACAGTGCAGCGCTCAATCTTGTTCCTGAGGCCCAGGCCACTCATGTGGCAGTTGCAGGGGGTGCCTGGTCTTCGGGGAGTACGTGGCGTGGTGGACAGATTCCTGAGTCGGGGAGTCGTGTGCTGATTCCTGAGGGAATCTCCGTGGAGGTTGATGACCAGTTCACCGCTTCGCTGGACTGGGTTCGGATCAATGGCGAGCTGCTTTTCGCGCCCACTGTCCACACTGAAATGCGCGTGGACACCCTGGTTTCCGCTCCTGGCAGCCGTCTACAGATCGGCACACCGGATCAACCGGTGGGTGCCGGCGTGAGAGCTCAGATCGTCTTTGCAGATCGTGGGCCTCTGAGCATTGCTGAGGATCCGATGCTGATGGGCCGCGGCGCGATTCTGCACGGTTCAACAGTTGTTCATGGCCAGGCCAAGACCTCAGCACTCACGGCTGCTGATCAGCTGCGTCGAGGTGATCAGCGAATTGTGCTGGAGGACATTCCACAGGGATGGACTGTTGGTGATCGTTTGGTCATCGCCGGCACCAGCCCCGATGGAACTGGAGATGAAACGGTACGAATCAGAGCCATTGATGGGCAACACATCGATCTGGATCGTCCGCTTCTGAAGGATCACGTCACACCGCGTGATCACCTGAAAGTGCACGTGGCCAATCTCACGCGCAATGTGGTGTTTTCCTCGGAAAACAAATCTCTGGATCGGCGCGGTCATGTGATGTTCATGCATACACGTGATGTGGATGTCGCCAATGCCGCCTTCAATGATCTTGGTCGAACAGATAAATCAAGGCCACTGGACAGCCCATATTTTGATGACGAAGGCTTTTTCGCTGAAGGGACTGGAACCAACCCGGGAGGTCGTTATTCCGTTCATTTTCATCGAAATGGTGTTGATTCACAGGGCTCACCTTCGCTCATCAGAGGAAGTGTTGTGGCGGGAAATCCTGGTTGGGGTTTTGTTAATCATTCAAGCTACGTTGATTTCATTGATAACGTTGCTTATGACGTTTATGGGGCTGCTTTCAGCACGGAAGCCGGTGATGAGATCGGCAGCTTTCAAAACAATATCGCCATACGGATGCATGGCACGGGCGAAGAGCCAATTCTGAGGCAGGAAGAGGGCGATTTTGGCCATGCCGGTGATGGTTTCTGGCTCCAGGGTCCCGGAGTGCGGGTTGAAGGAAATGTGGCTGCCGGCGCCAAGGGAAGTGGCCTGATCCTTTATGCCGAACCACTGTTTGAGGATGGTTTGGGGATCACATTATTTCCCTCCGGCAATCTGTCGGATCCTGGATTTGCAGATGGTGCATCAACCGTCCCTGTCTCACTTGCACCGCTGGCTGGTTTCAAAGGCAATGACAGTTATGGCTCGGTTCTTGGTGCACAGATTTATTACCACCGTACGTTGGTCACGATTGAAGAAGACCAGGAGTCTCAGGCTTCTCTTCGCTTTCCATCAAGCCTGATGGAGGATATGAACCTCTGGAGCAATGCCAATGGAATGAGAATTAATTATGCGGTGGATACTGATTTCAAGAATCTACGAATCATTGGACCTGCTGATGGATCTGGAGACACTGGATTCGATGCGGCCGCTAATTTTTATAACCGTGGTACTCACTCATACGAGAATCTTCTGATTGAAGATTATGAGCTTGGTTTTGCTGCTCCGCGCAGTGGGATCATTGAGTTGAAGGATGGCTTTTTCAACAACACCACAGACTTTTATCTGAATGAGCCTCGTCAGCTAGGTCGCCGTATCCGTTTCACCGGCGACATTGCCTTTGGTCAGCGTGACTTTGGTGTTGTTGATGGTGAGCGAATCCCACGGACCTACTTTGAAATGGATCCCGATCTTTCACCGGCTGCTGATTCGGCGAACGAGCACTTTCTTCTCGATGATCAAGTGCTTCTCGACTTTGGCCCCTATCGAAATCAACAGCTCTACTTCTTTGAGCAGTCCGCCGATCATGTTCTCTTCCATGAATCGCCCGAGCAGCTCACACCGGATGATCCCGGACCGACGATTGGTGATGAGTTCATCGGTGTGACCAATGCCGAGATTCGCCAAATGTTGGGGAAATCCTTCGGAGGTGCACTCACACCCGATGATGCACGTGAAGTGCAGCGAATTTCCGGACTTGTTGGATCGATCGCTCCAAATCGTCCTGTTCTGGATCCCAATCCACCGCCACAAGATGAAGAGGAGCTAATCGATGACCCCATTGGAGAACCAATTAGTCAACCAATCAGCGACCCCATTGATAATCCCGTTGAGTTGATTGATTCCAGAGAACTTGAACTTGGTCTGCCCGATGATGGTGGTCAGAGCAAGTGGCTGCTCAGTGGTCGATCTCTCTTCGATCTCTCCGGCGACAACGACCCATCCGTTCTGGATGAAATTTCTCATGTCGCAATGTTTGGATCTGACCAGAGTGATTCCGTTCTCCTGAAAATCAACTCATCCGGAGCGGATGACCTTGATCAGTTTGAGCTGTTGGCGGGCGATGGTCGTGATCGGGTCCGCTTGGTTGGTTCCTTAACGCACCATGTCGGTGCATTGGATGTTGTCATTGAGGGGGAGAGAGGTTCGGATCGACTGGACGCCAGACGCTATGACGATTCCGTCATTCTCGATGGCGGTCCCGGACGGGATCTTTTGATTGGGGGGCGCAGCGAAAGTGAGCTCTGGGGTGGTGCTGGACGGGATACATTCCAGCTGAGACCGGGTGGTGGTATTCAGCGAATCAGAGATTTTGATCTGGCTGAAGATCGGCTGATGATGAAAAAAATCTCTGCTGAACTTCTCATTCTTGAGGAACTTGATGACGATCTCTGGTTGCTGAATGGTGATCAACCCCTGGCAGTCTTTGTCGATCTGGCCGAACAGCACGCAGATTTCACCAGGTTGCTTGGATTGGATTGAGTGTCTGCTTAAAGGTTGGTTCAGTTGGTCGGCCGGGTGCGGGCTGGAATTGGATAAGGAATTCGGCGATGGCGCATGCGGCGCCAGACTCGAACAAATGCCTGGAGCACAAGTTCCACTTCGGCACGACCCAGCCCGCTTTTGCGCAGCTGACCATCCAGCAGGCGAGATTCGACAATTCTTCGAACGGTGTCGATGGCCTCGGTTTCAGATGTATCCGGAGGGAGCGAGCGGAGAGCCGCTTCGCAGCCATCGGCCATCATCAGAATTGCGGTTTCCCGCGATCGCGGGGTTGGGCCGTGGTAACGAAAGCGCTTTTCATCCACATCGGCATTGAGTTCTTTGGCCCGATGCAGGAAATACCCCATTTTCAACGTTCCCTGATGTTCAGGGATGAAATCAGCGATCGGTCTCGGTAAGCGATGGCGTCTCGCCAGTTTCAGTCCTTCATCCACATGGGCTTGCAGCACCGCTGCACTGG
The DNA here is from genome assembly GCA_913050565.1 of uncultured Synechococcus sp. Classification (GTDB taxonomy): domain Bacteria; phylum Cyanobacteriota; class Cyanobacteriia; order PCC-6307; family Cyanobiaceae; genus Parasynechococcus. The sequence goes on along the minus strand of CAJWZW010000015.1, from coordinate 4,872 downwards.
CTTCAGGGTCGTTCAGCGCATCATGGGGATTGGGCCCATCTTTCTGGTTTTCGATGAACCAGTCCGGTGCATGGAGTTTGCCAACATCGTGATAAAGAGAGCCAGTACGGATTAAATCCACGTTCGCTCCGACTGCTCGGGCGCCTTCTTCGGCCAGGCCGCAGATCATCAGAGTGTGTTCGAAGGTCCCCGGTGCTTCACAGGACAGGCGGCGCAACAGTGGCCGTTCCTGATCGGCGAGCTCCAGCAGCCGGGCTCGCGTGACAAGGCCGAACGATCCCTCCAGCATTGGAATCATCAGCAGGGAGATCATCAGGAGAACACCCAGCAGAAGTGCGTCTGCTCCGAGCTCATCGAGTCCTGGATTGAGATTTCCCCAGGGGCGCCAGCCGCTCAGAGGCTGAAGCTGCAACAGGATCCACTGCCCCATCAGTGCTCCGATGGGGAGCAGTAACGCGAGCTGGAGCAGCTGCCCACGGCTGCGCTGTCGCCCCGCGATCACGCCACCCACAGTGGCGATGACGACGGCGATGATCAAACGCCCATCCCCCAGGCCGTTGACGGGAACCGGCCAGATCAGTGCTGCCACCGCCATCCAGACGAGACCGCAGCTGGTGCCCAGCCCCTCCGTCAGGATCAGCGTTGAGGGAACCAGAACGGCGAGGGGACTCACCGTGTTCTGAAACCATAATTTCGCGATCTGCACCAGCAGCAGCAGGCACAAGGCCAGCAGCGCCTGACGCACCTCAAGACCTGGGCGCTCGCGCCGCATCACCAGAAGCATCACGCCACAGGCCGCCAGCGCCTCGGTGAACCGCCCCAGCCAGATCACCGGTCTGGCCTGACGACGGACCAGCCCGAAGTGATCGAGCACATCGAAGGCCTGGGGATTGATCGGCTCTCCTTTGCGGGTGATCAGATCACCTTTGCGAACCTCAATGGTCGGGATCCCCTGCTTGGTCAGCTGCTCCTCGATCAGTTGCTTGCTGAGATTGGGGTCGGTACGCAGATTGCTGCTGCCCTGAAGGCTGCTCACCAGCAGCTTCACAGCAACGGATCGCGCTGATTCCAACTCCATCAGGTTGGTATCCAGCTGCATCGCTGAGGCCTGCCGAAGCTGCTCCACCGCCAGGCTGCTGACCAGACCCTGGCTCAACATCCGTTCAGCCGTCTTGCGAACCTGGTTGTCCCAGGCGAGGCGTTGCTGATCCGTCCTCTGTTTCAGCCATTCTTGTTCGTCGGCCGTCAGATTCACCGGGCCAACCCTTGCGCTCGATCCGCTGTCGGTGATCTGCTGCAGTTGGCTGAGTTGTCGCTCCACCCGCAGCATCAGTTCCCGGGTCTGATCCGCGTCGATCACCTGCACCACGGAGCGTGCCACCAACGTTGAGCGGCGCTGTTCCAGAGCTGTGCTGTCCCGTACGAGGGCGGCCTTCGGTGCCCGGGCATCGAACGGTGCCAGATCTCCAGGTTGAAGATTCGGCTCCACCAGCCAGGGCAGGCTTGAAGCCATCGCCACCGCCGAGCAGAGCATCAGAACGATCGCCGACTGGAGCGTTGTCCAGCGCAGGATGCGTCCTGCAGGTTGCTGATGACGTTGCCAACGTCTCCAGAGCTTGCTCACGCCGGGAAAGCGAACCAAGACAGGACGGCTGACCTTTGAACGCTAGCGGTCTATGAGAGGCATGCTGTTTTCAAATGGAGTGCGGTGACATGGCCCAGCGCCTGGACGGCAAGCTTCTTGCACGAGAGGTCGAAGGTCGTCTCAAGAGTTTGGTGGAGTCCTCCGCTGAAGCAGCCGGCCGACCTCCTGGACTGGCTGTTCTGCGCGTCGGTGACGATCCAGCCAGTGCTGTTTATGTCGCCAACAAGGAAAAAGCCTGCGGTCGGATTGGTGTGGCCAGTTTCGGAGCGCACCTTGCGGCTGACACGCCGCAAACCGAGCTGCTTTCAGCGATTGAGGATCTCAATGCCGACTCTCGCGTTGACGGCATTCTTCTCCAGCTTCCGTTGCCCTCCGGGCTTGATGAAGGGCCGTTGCTTCAGGCCATTGACCCGCAGAAGGATGCCGATGGTCTCCATACCCTCAATCTGGGCCGACTGCTCAAGGGTGAATCGGGTCCTCGCAGCTGCACGCCGGCCGGGGTGATGGCCATGCTCAGGAGTCAGGGCATCGAGCCTGAAGGGAAGCGGGCGGTGGTGATTGGACGCAGCATCCTTGTGGGTCAGCCGATGGCCTTGATGCTGCAGGCCGCCAATGCCACCGTCACGGTTGTTCACTCCCGAACCACCGATCTGGCTGCTCACACGCGGGAGGCGGAGATTGTGGTGGTGGCCGCCGGGCGTCCAGGAATCATTGGTGCAGAACACATCCGCCCTGGCGCGGCAGTGGTGGATGTGGGCATCCACCGAAAGCCGGAGGGTGGTTTGTGTGGGGATGTCCGAGCAGATGAGGTGGATCCCGTCGCGGCGGTGCTGTCCCCTGTTCCCGGCGGGGTTGGACCGATGACCGTGACGATGCTGCTGGTGAACACTGTGGTGGCCTGGTGCCGCAGCCATGGCCTCGATCACGGCCTGAGCGACCTGATTGTTTGAGCTGCTGCAAATGGGACTTCACTGGTTGTTTCCGACCCCTGTTCTCCAGGTGGATCTTGAACCGGACAAGGATGCCGCCGCCGCGATGGAGGCTCAGCTCGAGGCCTTTGACCGGGATGTGTTCTCGCATCCTGAATTTCGGATGCGCAACAACCTCACCGGCGACTTGCTGGGTCGTGCCGGGCTGGATCAGCTGCATCGCACCGAGGCTTTTCAGTGGCTGAATCAGTCTCTGGCGATTCAGGTGGAGAACTATCTGGTTTCACTGCTCGGGCCCGACCACGGCCTGGAGGTTCACATCCAGAAGGCCTGGCCGGTTGTCTGTGCCAGGGAGGGGGGCACGATCGAGTCGCACACCCATCGCAACGCTCAGCTCAGTGCTGTTTTCTATGTGAGAACCGAGGAGGAAAACACCAGTGGTGAACTTGAATTTCAGGCACCGGAAGATTATTTCAGCCATGTGATGGCGATCCCCTTCTCGGATGCTGCTGTCTCCGGTGGTGTCTTTGCGCCGAAGCAGCACCGCTTGCTGTTGTTCCCCTCCGATCTGACGCACCGGGTCACGCCATATCAGGGTCAGGCAACCCGATACTCCGTCTCCTACGACTTCGCGATCACCACCTCGCCCGGTCAGGGCCGTGAAATGCGGGTGCCTCATCCGATGGATTGGGTCCCCTTGAGCGGATTTGGCCCGGCCTGAGAGAATCCACCCAAGTGTTGGTCTTGCGATGACTGCCGCGGCGACCTCTTCTGACCACGGTTCTACCTCGGCGGATCGCTTTGACTTCAAGACCTATCTGGCGCAGTCCAAGGAGCAGGTGGAAGCGGCGCTCGATGGATCACTCGGGCCTGAACGTCCCGAATCCCTGCGGGAAGCCATGCGCTACTCGCTTCTGGCCGGTGGCAAGCGACTAAGACCAATCCTGTGTCTGGCCGCCTGTGAACTGGCTGGGGGGGATTCATCCAAGGCGATGCCAACCGCTGTGGCGCTGGAGATGATCCACACCATGTCGCTGATCCACGATGATCTGCCGGCCATGGACGATGACGACCTGCGACGCGGTCGTCCCACCAACCACAAGATCTACGGCGAGGCTGTTGCGATCCTGGCGGGAGATGCGTTGCTGACCCGCGCTTTTGAAATGGTTGCGCTGCGTACACCGGATGTGCCCGCGGACCGACTTCTCAGTGTGGTCGGCGAGCTGTCCCTTGTCGCTGGAGCACCTGGATTGGTCGGCGGACAGGTTGTGGATCTGGAAAGTGAAGGCAAGAAGGTGGATCTGGAGACGCTGGAGTACATCCATCTGCATAAAACCGGTGCACTCCTCAGTGCCTGTGTGATCACCGGTGCCTTGATCGGCGGAGCGGATGAAGTGCTCATCAAGGCACTTCGCATCTATGCCCGAGGGATTGGCCTGGCCTTCCAGATCATTGACGACATTCTTGATATCACTGCCAGCAGCGAGGTTCTGGGTAAAACCGCCGGAAAGGATCTCATTGCGGATAAAACCACTTATCCCAAGCTGCTGGGCCTTGATGAGTCCCGGAAGCGGGCTGATGCTCTGGTGAGCGAAGCCAAGAATGCCCTGAATCCCTGGAGTGAGAGAGCACAACCCCTTCTTGCTCTGGCTGATTTCATCACCAGCCGCGACCGATGATCGATGCCATGCCTTCCCATGATGTACTCCATGAATTTCTCGATAACAGCTCGCTGACCTGGGGACTTGTCGCCTGCGGTGTTGCGCAGCTGTCCAAGCTGTTTCTCGAGTTGATCCTGCACCGTCGTTGGCGCCCTGCTGTGTTGACTGAGACCGGTGGAATGCCCTCCAGTCATTCAGCGCTGGTTACGGGAACGGCAGCCTGCATCGGCTGGACCCTGGGCTTCGACCATCCGCTGTTCGCCCTGGCGGCCATGGTTGCTTTTGTCGTCATGTATGACGCCAGTGGTATCCGCCTGGCTGCGGGTTTCACTGCTGAGAGAGTGAATGCACTCCCTGATGAACTCTGGACGGAATCCCTCTCCAAACCCCTCAAGGAGAGTCTCGGGCACAGCAGGCTGCAGGTGCTGGTTGGCAGTTTGATCGGACCACTGGTTGCTCTGCCGGGCCTGGAATTTCTCGGATCGCCACTGCATTTTGCTGCTTCATTCAGTTTTGGCGCAGGATGAATCTTCAGTGCTTTGGTTGTAATTATTTGACAATATTAACACCTCTAAGCTGCAAGATGTTTAGTTATTGATTGTATTTTTGCTTGTCTTATGAGTTTTGCGAGCACATG